>JAAYUJ010000380.1 GCA_012517775.1 Deltaproteobacteria bacterium | reverse complement strand
TTGTCCCATACTTCTTGTTGAATGACGAGCCTGTCGTTGAAGATTTCCGTGATCATCCCGTTTTTGTCACCGGCGGGTGTCCCCACGCTGACGATGTATCCCTTTCCGGCTGCATCCTCAATGATGGCCTTTCGTCCCAGTTCTCCCCAGGTAATGGCCTTGAGCCCCTTTTCAATCTCTGCAACGCTCATTCTCTGCAAGGGAGTGAGCGGTTTTTTGTGCTCGGGCGAGAGATCCTCCTCCTCAGCTTCAATTTCCCGAGTCTGTGGAACGGAGTCGGCAGGGGCGATGAAAGGAACAAAGGGATCGAGCATATTCAATGGGACATATGCAAAGCTCTCTTTTGTCAGAGCTTCCTTGATCTGTTCCGCAGCGGCTGTGGTTCCTCCGGAAGGGGGGGGAGCAGGCGCCTCGGGCGGTGATGGAACGGGACCAGTGGATTCCTGAGCGGTTGTGGAGACAGGTGCGGGAACACCCTGGGTCTGGGAAAAGGCGTTGCTCCAACTCAAAAGGAGAACCCAGAGGATAGAGAGAAATATCGGCAAAAATTTCCGAGACGGCTTCACCATTCTTCTTCTCTGTGTCGGTTGCTTCATGGCGATACTCCTTTTTTCCCTATTCATTGTTTGACGTGCCCAACCGTTCCGCCAATTATGCATTTCTTAAAGAAAATCGCAAGAGAAGATATGAGAAGGAAATGCCTTGAGGCCTGAGTGATGCGTGGGAAATCCATACGAAAAAAATAGGTGGAATGAACCCTCAATCCGTCCTAAACTGCTTTCATTTATATGATCAAAGCTTTTTCCAATCTTTGTCAGGTTCCGTTAACCCTTGGAGGTGCAGGCCATGAGGATCGCTACAAGACTTTCAGACCGCGCGGGTTTGATAAGCAGGGGTACCAGCGCTTGTTTCCTTCTTGTCCTGCTGGTGCTTTGCTTTGCTGCACCGACGGAATCCGCTGCCGCATTCGATTCCGCCGACCTTCAAAAAGGCAGCGAGCCCTTTAAGCTCTTGCGGATCACACCTTCGGGGGAAAATGTTCCTCCGGGGAATCAGGTGGTTTTTGAATTCAATCGACCTGTAGTCCCCCTGGGGCGTATGGAAAGGGATGCCGCTGAAATCCCCATCAAGATTGAGCCAAAGCTGGATTGTCAATGGCGCTGGCTGAATCCCTCCACACTCTCCTGCCAGTTGGATGAGAAGAAGAAGCTCGTGCCGTCGACCCGATATCGAATACAGATCAGTCCAGGGATAACGACACAGGACGGGGTCCGGCTTGGCGAGGCCATATCCCACACCTTTGTGACGGAACTTCCCAGGGTGTCGTCAACCTGGTTCAAGACGTGGGTTTCTGCCGGGGGGCCTCGATTAGGAATCCGGTTCAATCAACCCGTGGACGAGACGACTGTTGCCCGGCACCTCTTCTTTTCGACTCAAAAAGGCTTGCGAGTACCGGCAAACCTTGAAGTGGACCCGGATTCCCATGGTCAGGACGATCTAAGGGAAGGAGCCGTATGGCTGGTTGGACCCAGGGAGGAATTGCCTCCCGGCGAATCCGTCAGTCTGCGGGTCGAGCCAGGTGTTCGTTCTCGGCTGGGCCCCGAAAGCAGCACGGAGAAACGGGTTCTCTTGTCGTTCTTCACATTTCCGGAATTCCGTTTTCTGGGTCTGGAATGTGAGACCAATGCCGGAAAGACCGTGCTCATTTCCCCCGGACAGCCTCCCTCAGCCCAGCCCAGATGCAATCCACTGGGGGAGTGCAGCATGAAGTTCTCAGCCCCCGTTTTCATGGAAGGCTTCAAGGACGCAGCAAAGTTGACGCCGAGGATTTCCCTTCCTCGCCATGAAGACGAGCCCGACGGGGGGTTCTCCTCTTACTCGCGACTCTCTGAACTGCGGGACAAGGACACAACCTATTCCGTCGTTTTTCCATGGAGGGCAGTCAGGCCTTTCACCGAATATCACCTTCAGATTCCGATAGGTGCCCTGAAAGATGAATTCGGCCGCCCTCTGTCGGAAGCGGTGGATTTGCGTTTTGCGACGGACCACCGTCTTCCTGATTATTACCTGCTCAAGGAGATGCCGGTTCTGGAAAAGGATCTGGATACAGACGCAGCTTTGATGGCGACGAATATCGCCCAAATGAAGCTGGACTATCGGGTGACGACTTCAAAGGGTCCCAAGGCTTCTCAGAGGAGAGTTTTGACCATTCCCAAAATCCAGGACAGCCCCCAGCCCGTACCCCTCTCCATCAGAGAGCTCATCGGTCAGCCTTCCGGTTTTGTGCAGGGGCAGCTGACTCCGCAACCTCCCATTGCCGACAAGAGTCCCTCCGAGGGGTGGTTTTTTGCCCAGGTCACCCCTTTTCATGTGCACACCAAGATTGGGTATCACAATACCCTCGTGTGGGTTACGGATTTGAAAACGGGGAATCCCGTGCCGGGAGTGCAGGTTCAGGTTCTCAAAGGGCGTTTCGAAGAACTGGCGGGGCGGGCCAACGTCCTCTCCCAGGGAGTGACGAATGGAGACGGTGCACTGCAACTGCAGGGACTTTCCTCTCTGGACCCCGAAATCAAAGCTCTTCACGCCTATGAACCCGAAGCACCGCGGTTGTTTGTGCGCTGCCAGAAGGGAGACGACATTGCGGTCATGCCCCTCAACTACGATTTTCAGGTGGCCTCTGAGGGGGCGAACATGGAGTATATCCCCGAATGGCTGCGGCCTTTGCACGGCCATGTCCGCGCCTGGGGAGCGACAGCTCAGGGGATTTACAAGGTGGGGGACACCGTCCAGTACAAGATCTACGTGAGGGACCAGGGCATACGGAAATTCACGGTTGCGCCTCAATTGGAGTACCAGCTGAAGGTGTTTGATCCTACGGATAAAGTGGTCCATCAGAGGGAGGGTGTGGAGCTTTCCTCCTTCGGGGCTTTCGACGGGGAATTTGCTATTCCCCAAAATGGTGCGGTGGGCTGGTATCGGTTCCAGTTGACGGCCTCTTTCACCGACGAGCAATGGGAGCCCATGCGCGTTCTGGTGAGCGACTTCACTCCTTCCCCTTTCAAGGTCACCACGGAGCTGGAGGGGAAGATTTTCGGCATCGGGGAGCCGGTAAAGGTCTTGAGCGCTGCCAGGCTGCACGCCGGCGGTCCTTACGCCAATGCGGACATTCGCCTGACGGCGGTTGTGGAATCCCGCCCCTTCTCTTCCCCCAATCCAAAAGCCCAGGGGTTTGAATTCGATGTGGTGGAGGAGCAGGACGATGTGGAACCACCGGAGTCGATCACCGTCTTCGAAACGGATGGAAAGCTGGATGGCAATGGAACCCTCGAAACGATGTTCAACCTGTCCGAGGCGCCCGTACTCTATGGAAGCCTTACAGTGGAAAGCGGAGTCCGTGACGAGCGGGGGAAGACAGTGGCGAATCGATCTGTGGCCATTTATGCGGGCAGGGATCGATATGTGGGGCTCTACCAGGGAGACTGGCTCCTCCAGGAAAAGACGGCCGGCAAAGCGATGGTTTTAGTGGTGGACAGGGAAGGGAGCCCTGTTCCTGGGGTACCCGTCCGGATCCACCTGGAAAGGAAGGAAACCAGAGCTTCCCGCGTAAAAGGGGCGGGGGACGCCTACCTCACTCAGTATGACCATGAATGGGTTCAAGAGTCCAGTTTCGACCTGACCTCTACGGAAGAGCCCGTGGAATTTGAGCTCACGCCTCAGCGATCGGGGAGTTACAGGATTGTGGCCGCGATCAGGGACACGAGAGACCGGCCACAGAAGACGACTCTGCAACGGTGGGTCACGGGAGGAAGTTTTGTTCTTTGGGAGTCGATTCCAGGCAATGTCTTGGATGTCTATCCGGAGAAGAAGGAGTACAAGGTTGGAGAGACCGCCCGGTTCATGGTGCAGAACCCCTTTCCGGGAGCAAAGGCACTGGTGACGGTGGAGCGCTTCGGAGTGCTCCAATCATGGGTGAAAACCCTTCAATCGAGCACGGAGGTCGTCGAGGTTCCCGTGGATGCTGATTACGTGCCGGGATTCTATCTTTCGGTCCTGGTAATGTCGCCTCGAGTCGAGCGACCGGCGGAGAACGATACCGAAGACCTCGGCAAGCCCGCTTTTCGTTTGGGATACACTACGATAGAGATCAAGGACCCCTATAAGGAAATCGTTGTTTCGGCCCAGCCGGACAAGGAGATGTACAAACCGAGGGACACCGTTACCGTCGATATCGAGGCCCATCCTGCCAATCTTCCTCCCGGTGAGACGCGGCAACCCATAGAGCTGGCGGTGGCCGTGCTCGATGATGCGGTGTTCGACCTCCTTCGGCAGGGGCGCTCCGCATACGACCCGTATCAGGGCTTCTACAGTCTGGATTCACTGGATCTTGCCAACTACAACCTGCTCATGCAGCTTGTTGGAAGGCAGAAGTTGGAAAAGAAGGGCGCCGATCCTGCCGGGGATGGGGGAGGAGACTTGGGGCTGCGATCCGTATTCAAGTTCCTGAGCTATTGGAACCCATCCATTCCCGTGGACAAGGAGGGCAGAGCAAAGATCCAGTTTCAGGTGCCTGACAGTCTGACAGGGTGGCGCATTCTTGCCATGGCGGTGACGCCGGAGGATCGCATGGGGCTCGGAGAAAAGGTTTTCAGGGTCAACCAGCCTACGGAAATCAGGCCGGTTCTGCCCAATCAAGTCCTGGAAGGGGATTCCTTTGAAGCGGGCTTCTCTGTCATGAACCGTACTGATGCAGCCCGGAGCGTGGATGTCCAGATCCAGGTGCGCGGAGCCGTCGAACAGGTTGGAGATGCTCCAACCCCGACACTCACAAGTCAGGTGACCCTGGAACCCTTCAAGCGTGCCATCGTCAGGATTCCTCTCAAGGCGGGGGCTGCCGGGCAAATTGTCCTCACCGCCAGGGCGGGAGATGAAAAGGACAGGGATGCCATCGAGGTTTCGGTGCCGGTCAGGGAGCGTCAGTCCCTGGAAGTTGCTGCTGCATACGGTACGACTGTGGCTGGAGAAGCCGTTGAGAAGATAGCATTTCCCGAGAACATGAGATCTGACGCGGGAAAAGTGAGCATTACCGCTTCACCGAGTGTCATGGGGAATATAGAGGGAGCATTCCGGTACATGCGGGATTATCCCTATATCTGCTGGGAGCAGAGGATCACCAGGGCTGTGATGGCTGCTTTCTTTCAGAAGCTGAAAGGCTATGTGGGGAGCGACTTTAGCTGGTCTGACAGTGACGGGATTCCGGCAAAGACGCTGATGCTCGCCATGGAACATCAGGCTCCCAACGGAGGGATGACCTACTATGTGCCCAAAGAGGAATATGTGGACCCATACCTGAGTGCATACACGGCTTTGGCGTTCAGTTGGCTTCAAGAACTGGGGTATTCGATTCCCCGGGAGGTGGAAGAGAGACTCCATGGGTATCTGCAGGGAATCCTGAAAAAGGAGGTGAAAGCAGAGTCCTACACCAGGGGCATGACGTCGACTGTCCGTGCGGTCGCTCTGGCGGTGTTGGCGAAGCAGGGAAAACTGACTCAGGCTGATGTGGAACGATTCCACAGCCATGCGCCTGAAATGAGCCTCTTTGGGAGAGCCCATTATCTCCAGGCCCTTTCCCGGTTCAAGGGAACGGGCAAGCTCCAGGAAACCGTGCTGAAGAGCATCCTGGCCCATGCCAATCAGACCGGAGGGACCTACGTATTGAGTGAGACTCTGGATACCCGGTACAGGCAGATTCTGGCTTCACCTCTGCGAGGCAATTGTGCCGTATTGAGCACTCTGCTTCTTCTGGAGAGGATCAACCCCGCACGGCGACTGGGAGACATTCCCGTGCGGCTGGCGCGCACCATTGTTGAAAGCCGCAAAGCGCGAAACCATTGGGATTCCACCCAGGACAATGTCTTTGCCTTGAAGGCGCTCCTCGACTTCAGTCGAGCCTATGAAAAGGAACCAGTAAACCTCCGGGTTCGCGGCTGGCTGGATTCGGAAAGTCTGGGTGAACTGATTTTCAAGAGCCCGACGGATGCTTCGCGCACTCTTGAGAGAAACCTGACACCCGCTGACGTTGGCCGAAAGACGACCGTCAGAATCGCTCGAGAAGGGGATGGACGCCTTTACTACGGAGTGAACCTCTTCTACGCTCCGGCAAAATTGAAGAAGGACCCGATCAATGCGGGACTGGAGGTCCACCGGGAATACAGTGTGGAAAGAGACGGCAGGTGGATTATTCTCGAGAGTCCGATGGGTATCAGGACTGGTGAGTTGGTCAGAGTGGATCTTTATTTGAATGTTCCGGCCGAGCGCTATTTCGTGGTGGTGAACGATCCCGTTCCCGGTGGTCTGGAGCCTGTGAGCAGGGACCTTGCGACAGCGTCCACCGTGGATGCGGAAAAGGCGGAGATGCGTCGTCCCGAGGGTTCATACCTGAATCGCTTTCAGGAATGGATCGGATTTGGTGTTTCGAGGTGGAGCTTCTATCACAGGGAATTGCGCCACGATGGGGCCCGGTTTTATTCCGAGCTTTTGAGTCCCGGCCGTTACCACCTCAGCTACGTGGCGCAGGCGATAGCCCCCGGGGATTTCACCGTTCTGCCGACCCATGCGGAGGAGATGTATAACCCGGACGTCTATGGGAAAGGAATTCCCGGAGTTCTCCGAGTTCAGTCATCCGAGTGAGAATGGAATATGCGCCGGAAGGTGCCTTTTGCTATCGTCGGTTTGGGCGTATTAGTGTCTGCCTGTCTCATGGTCAGGACCGGGGAGAGCCTTCTGCCGATTCCGGACAGACTGACTCCCGGCGTGCACGACCTGAAAAAGGTACAGGTGCTGGACCGCAACGGAACCCCTCTTTCCGTTACATACCAGAACCGTTTGAATTTTCATGACTTTTCTCCGCTGCATGCGATGCCCCCTCTGCTTGTGGACGCATTCCTCGAATCAGAGGACCGCCGCTTCTTCCGTCATAATGGGGTGGACTGGGTGGCTCGCATCCATGCAGCGGTCCAAAATGCGCTGGCTTTGAGGGTGGTCCGGGGGGCAAGCACCATTTCGGAGCAGGTGATACGCATGCTTCATCCCCGGCCGCGAACCATCTGGTCGCGGTGGATTGAGGGGGTCGAAGCACAGAGGCTGGAGAGACGTTTTTCCAAGGCGGAAATCCTGGAATTCTACCTCAATCAGGTGCCTTATGCCCATCAACGCCGTGGTGTGAACCAGGCTGCCCGGTTCTATTTTGACAGGGACTCTGATTCCCTCAGTGTTGCTGAAGTACTTGCACTGGCGGTGCTCGTCCGCGCTCCCGGCAGAATGGCCCTGCGGAAGCAGGGGGGAGAACTGGAAAGGAGCGTCGTGAATCTTGCATCCCGTATGAAGGCGCGCGGTTTGTTGAGCGAAGAGGAGTATCGAAGTGCGCTGGAATTCAAGTGGTCTCCCGCTGCCCCGGCTTTACCGGTGGAGGCGGGTCACTTTGTACAGACCATTTGCGGGGCTGATTTTTCCGGCAATCAGAATCGAGGAGCACAGGTCGTCACAACTCTGGACGGTGCGCTGCAGGGGCGTGTTCAGAAGATGTTGGATACACGGCTCCGTGATCTTTCAACGGTTGGAGCACTGGATGGGGCCGTCCTTGTGGTGGATCACCTCAAGGATGAGGTGCTGGCGTGGGTCAATGGGGGAGGCCTGTCGAGCGATCTGCCCGGCGGATGGATAGACGCGGTGCTCGCCCCGAGACAGCCCGGGTCGACCTTGAAGCCTTTCCTGTATGCCCTGGCACTGGAAAGCGGGTGGACAGCTGCAACTCTCATTGAGGATGCTCCCCTGGTGGAACCTGTGGGGACGGGGCTGCATTCTTTCCGGAACTACAGTCGCACCCACTATGGATTGCTGCGGCTCAGGGAGGCTTTGGGCAACTCGTTGAATGTACCGGCGGTGCATGCCATCCAGTTCACGGGACAGGGTCGCTTCCTGGAAACCCTGCACCAGTTGGGGTTTGACAGTCTCAATCGGCCGGCGGAGCACTACGGAGATGGGCTTGCCCTTGGGGACGGTGAAGTGAGCCTCCTTGAACTCGTTCAGGCCTATGCGGTCCTTGGGCGCCAAGGCGAGTGGAGGCCGTTAAGGATGGTGCTTGATGATGCAGGTCATAGACACCCGGCAAGGCGTATATTCCAGGAGGAGACTGCGGCACTCATCGGGGACATCCTGTCTGACCCGCAGGCACGGCGCCTCGAATTCGGAGATGGGCATCTCCTGCGATTTCCTGTTCAGACGGCGGTCAAGACAGGTACCTCCAGTGACCATCGGGATGCATGGGCGATGGGTTATTCTCATCGGTACACAGTGGGCGTGTGGATGGGCAATCTCGAACGGAAGCCCACTCGAGGCATCACAGGGGCGAGGGGTCCCGGGCTAGTGCTTCGCGGCGTTTTTGCGGAACTGAATCGTTCGGGTAATTCACGGCCTCTTTCGTCAAGCTCTCGCCTGATTCCTGTCATGATCTGCCGGGAAAGCGGTCTTCTGGCGGGACCCTGTTGTCCGGCTATCCGCGAGCATTTCAAGAGGGAAACGGTTCCCACGAGTCAGTGCATGTTGCATGGGGTCGTCTCCACGCAGGAGGGGGCGTCTCGCTCTTCAAGGGCGGAGAAGGAAGCGGAGATTGCCATGCTCCAACCGACCAGGGATTTGCAGCTTCGGATGGATCCGCACATTCCTGATGAACTTGAAGCTTTCCCGTTTCTTCTGCCGCAGGACCCGGCAACTCAGAAGGTGGAATGGACTGTGGACGGGGTGATTGTGGGGCAAACCGGGCCGGGAGAGCACCGCTTTGTCTGGAAGCTGGTCCGGGGAGCACACCTGGCACATGCGAGAATATGGAAAGCGAGCTCCTATGGACCGGAAGAGACGCCTGTGGTCCCGTTCGTTGTGAAATAGGTAGCTTCTCAACGAGAACCGGCTGAGGACAGCTTCGCAGGTCGGGTTCCCATGCCCGACACATGGGCGCAAAGGCTGTCGGGATTGGATACCCGACCTGCTTATTGAGAGATTTCTGCAATAAGGCCTCAGCAGAGCGAATGTCGCTGCCTTTTGATTTGGCAACGCGCAGTTCCTGAAACCTTGCGGTTGCCGCCCCGATTCAGCTTGATCCGTCAGTACCCTTCTGTTATCTTTGCAAAACTTGATCCAGGGAGAGCCACGGTGGAATCCGGTGTTCCGTGCGCCTCCTTCCTTAAACCGCGTATGATGTGTTTGAGATCAATCTTCAAGAATGGGAGTGGGAAATGAGGAGATCACTGATTGGAAGTCTGGTATTGGTTTTGACCTTTTTCTTTCTGGGAATTGCCTCCGTGAGCATGGCACAGGAGAAGGTCTACATCAACGGCATCGATGCCAATTTTCCACCCTTTGCGTTCGTAGACAAGACAGGCAAGCCGGACGGATTCGATGTGGCGTCCCTGGATTGGATCGCCAAAGAGATGGGGTTTGTGGTCAAACACCAGCCCATGGACTGGGATGGGATCATTCCCAGTCTCAATGCCAGGAAGATTGACATCATTGCTTCAGGAATGAGCGTCACGGATGCACGCAGGAAAGAGGTCAACTTCACGATCCCTTACTGGAAGATCACCCAGGTCCTCGTCGCCAAGGCGGACTCCATGCTGACACCGGAAGCCGCCATGAAAGAAGGCAACAAGATCGGGGTGCAGCGCGGGACGACGGAAGCCAAGTGGATCGAGGAGAATCTCATCAAGCAAAAGGGGATGAAGTTTGAGCTCGTGTACTATGACTCCGCGCCTCTGGCTGTAGAAGACGTTCTCAATGGCCGAATTGTTGCTGCAGCCATGGACGATGCTCCTGCAAAAGATGCAGTGAAGAAAGGCAAGGCAGTGAAAATCATAGGCGATTTCGGTATGCCTGCGGAAGATTTCGGCTATGCCGTGCGCAAGGAGGACACGGAATTCCTCAACAAGATCAACGAAGGGCTCAAGAAGCTGATGGCGTCTCCCTACTGGACTGAACTGAAAAAGAAGTATGAGCTCGAGTGATTGGGTCCTGTCGTAGGGCTTCCTGGCCATGTGCCTCTGAAACGGGAGGCTTGAGGAGTTGGAATCGATCCTGAAGCCTTCCGATTTTTTTTCCGGACCCTTTCCGCGAGGCAAGCGCAGTGACCGGAAGACATGAAAGGTTCCGTAACGGCCATGCCTGACAAATTGATCGCCGTCTGGAATGCGTTGCCTTACATGCTCGGAGGGTCACTGGTGACCATGGGCGTAGTGGCTGGGGCGATGCTTATCGGGCTGTTTGGGGGAATTCCTCTTGCGGTGGGGCAAGTCTACGGCAAACCGGCTCTGAAGCGAATCATCGGGATATACATCTGGTTTTTCCGAGGGGTTCCTCTCCTCGTTCTTCTTTTCCTTTTCTATTTCGGGCTTTTCTCCCTTCTCGACATCAACCTTTCGGCATTCACCGTCGCGGTGATTGTACTGGGCCTGATCAGTGCGGCTTACCAGTCCCAGATTTTTCGAGGTTCGATTCTCTCCCTGCCTGAAGGACAGCTCAAGGCAGCTCGGGCCTTGGGAATGTCGGACTTCAAGGCGGTTCATCTCATCGTTCTGCCTCAGGCGCTTCGGCTGTCCATCCCTGCCTGGTCCAATGAGTATTCCATTGTGTTGAAGGATTCGGCCGTGACCTATGCATTGGGAGTCGCGGAAATCATGGCGAGAACCCATTTTGTGGCTACGCGCACCTATCAGCATCTTCCCCTTTACATGGCAGCCGGTCTGATTTACCTCGTTTTGACGTACGCAGGGACAAAAGGATTGCGCATATTGGAATCCAGGGTGAGGATACGGGGGTATTCCCACAGCTAGTTTTCAAGAGGCAATTTATCGGGTCAGCCGTGGAAGCGGCCTGACAGGGTTGCGGCCGGCCCTTGCAGATCAGCAACTTTCATTCTCTATGGAATCGGCGGGATTCGTGTCGATATCGGAAATGGAACCTATTCTCAGGGTGGAGAATGTCCGAAAGCGTTACGGGAAAAGGGAAATTCTCAAAGGTGTTTCCCTGTCCATACGCAGAGGCGAGCTCAAGGTGCTCATTGGGCCCTCAGGAGGGGGGAAGAGCACGTTTCTCCAGTGCATCAACTACCTGGTAACTCCCGATGAAGGGGATATCTGGCTCGAGGGCCGGCACATCGATCATACCCACAAACGGGAGCTGTACAGGTACCGCCAGCAGGTAGGGATGATCTTTCAGGATTTCAATCTCTTTGATCATCTTTCCGCTGTTCAGAATATTGAAGTGTCCCTCATCCATGTGAAGAGAATGGACCGTAAACCGGCCAGGGAGAGAGCAATGGCGGAGTTGGAGCGGGTAGGTTTGAGGGGGCATGCGGACCATTACCCCGCACAGCTTTCCGGCGGACAGAAGCAGAGAGTATCCATTGCCAGGGCGCTCGCCATGGACCCGAAAGTGATGCTCCTGGATGAACCGACATCCGCGCTGGATCCCGAGCTGATCGGTGAGGTGCTCTCAGTCATCAAGGACCTTGTTGCCAACGGAATGACGATGATCATGGCAACGCATCAGATCGGTTTCTCAAGGGCGCTCGCCGATGAGATCGTCTTTATGGAAGATGGCCGGATTCTGGAAAGGGGTCCTCCCTTGAAAATTCTCTCTGACGCGAAGTGTGAAAGAACCAGGGAGTTCTGTTCCAAGATCACGGAGCTTTACGGAGAGGCTGACTGAAGTCCATGGAAGAATTGCTTTTCCTCCAGCGGGAGATATTGCCTGCGCTGTTCAAGGGATTGAAGGTCAGTATCCTGCTGATTGTGCCCTCTGCGTTCTGCGGCCTCTGCATTGGGATCCTGGTTGGGGCGCTTCGGGTTTATGGAGGGGCTGCTGCACGGCGGATCGCCGACATTTATGTGGCTCTCTTCAGGGGAGTCCCCCTGGTGGTGCAGCTTTTTACATGGTATTTCGGCCTGCCTCATGTGGGCATCTACCTTTCTCCTTTCACCGCTTCGGTTCTGGGTTTTTCCCTTTGCAGCGGGGCTTATCACTCCGAATATGTTCGTGGAGCGTTGCTTTCTATCAAGAAAGGCCAGCTCCTGGCTGCACAGGCTCTTGGATTCACGAAGCTGCGCATGGTCATGATCGTTATTCTGCCTCAAGGCTTGAGGAGAGCGCTTCCCGGTTGCGGCAACGAGCTGATCTATCTCATCAAGTATTCGTCTCTAGCTTACATGGTGACGTGTATCGAGTTGACCGGGGAAGCCAAGATTCTTGCCTCTCACTCGTTCAAGTATCTCGAGGTCTTTTTTGCGGTGGGAGTATTCTATCTGGTGCTCGTTTCGGTTGCCGGCCGGTTGCTGCATTATCTCGAAGAGCATCTGACGCTCCCCGGTTTCGAACATCACAGGTAATTTCTCGATGAGTTCAGGTGAAGACCGCTTTGCAGTTCGGGTTTCCATACCCGATGGCTCGGCGCAAAGGCTGTCAGGGTCGGAATCCCGTCCTGCTTATTGAGAAAGTACCATCACAGGATTTGGATTGTGAAAGTCTCTCGTTCATTCTCTTCGTCTTGTTCGTATTCCTCCATCACACCAGAGATCGCCGAACACATCCGACAAACGGTGGGAGAAGAGTCAGTCATCACCGGCCATGAAAAGCTTGAAGCCTACGGCAGGGATGCCACGGATCTTATCCGCCTTCCCGAACTGGTAGTGGAGCCCCAAGGGGCGGACCAGATCCAGGCGCTTCTGCGTCTTGCAAACGAGTATCGCTTTCCGGTTACCCCCCGGGGTCTGGGGACCGGTCTGACAGGAGGGTCCGTCCCTGTATGTGGAGGGGTGCTTCTCTCCATGGCCCGGATGAACCGCATTCTCTCCGTCGATCCCCGCAACATGATCGCCGTTGTGGAACCTGGGGTTGTGACCGCGGATCTCAAGAAGGTCGCCCGGGCGAAAGGGCTTTTCTATCCTCCTGACCCCGCCAGTCTTGACACCTGCTCCATCGGAGGGAATGCGGCCACCAATGCTGGAGGGCCCGCCTGTGTCAAGTACGGGACGACGCGCAATTATGTTCTGGGTCTGGAAGCGGTGTTGCCCAACGGGGAGAGAATCATGGCCGGCGTTCAAACCAGGAAAGGAGTGGTGGGATACGACCTGGCTCATCTCATTGTCGGTTCCGAGGGGACTCTCGGGGTGATTACGAAGCTCATCCTGAAGCTCATCCCCCATCCACCGGCAGTATCCACCCTCATATCCTTCTTTCCTGACCTTCCTTCAACCATGGAAGCGGTTACAGCGATTCTTACCGGCGGACACATACCCAGTGCCATGGAATTCATGGATCGTCACTGTCTGGAGTTGGTAGGGGATTTACTGACTTTCGAAAGTTTCGAGCGATCCGGTGCGTTCCTTCTCCTCGAGGCGGACGGATTACCTGTCATGATTCAACAGGAAATCGAACAGATGGGTGAAATCTGCCTGACCCATGGGGCATTGGACGTCTTTCTGGCACCCGATTCCCACAGGAGGAACAAGATGTGGGAAGTCCGCAAAGAAGTGTCTCTGCGGATTGAGCATCATTCTCCCCTTTACGTACCTGAAGATGTGGTGGTTCCTATCGGGCGGATCGCCGAGTTTGTAAACGGATTGCCCCTGTTTGAAAAACGTTACACAATGAAGATCTATGCTTTCGGCCATGCTGGAGACGGCAATATCCACCTCAACATTACGGCGACTGATCGGAATGCGGGGCCCCGTATCGAACAGGGGATATCTGCCCTGCTCCGGGAGGTCCTGTCATTAGGGGGCACCATATCCGGCGAGCATGGGATAGGCTTTGCCAAGAAGCGGTTTCTGCCTCTGGAACTCTCTGCCGAAAGCATTTTTCTCCAGAAGAAGATCAAGAATATCTTTGACCCGCTTCATATCCTGAATCCGGCCAAGATTTTCGATTGACCCTTTCGAGCCCGCGGCGCTGTCTCCCGGATTTACTCGTCAGCCGCCTTGAACGGCTGTGGGAAACATGTTCCTGTGATCCTTGAGAATTCCGGTCGGTTCCATCCAACGGGGAATAAAGTCGCAATCTCTCAATGAGTAGGTCGGGATTCCAATCCCGACAGCCTTGCGCCAATATGTCACCTATGGAAACCCGACCCACAGCGCCGATGTGTCGGGTATGGAACCAGGACCTGCAAAGCGGTAGTCACCTGAACCTGTTTGAGAAGTCCAGGAAGTCCAGAGTGTAACAGGTGCAGTCCTTCGATGCCGATTCCTGCCGGATGGTGTCTAACCGACCATGGCCACGGCGAAAGGAGTCGTGCTGGTATCCAGAGGGATGGTCATTTCTTCCATTTTGGGGGCCTTGGAGACAGATGTGGCCAGGGGAGCGTCGTTGGGACCGTCGGCGGTTGCGTCATAGCCAGCTTTAGGGGAGCCGTCTTCGTTATAGCTTACATTCCGCACCTTCTTGAAGGTTTAGAGGAGTGATTTTTCCTCACAACGGCTCTGGACAAAGATTTCACTCTCCTGTATGAAAGGGTTTGGAGGTTTGTAGTGGACCTATCAAACGCAGGAGAGGGAACATGTTC
>JAAYUJ010000379.1 GCA_012517775.1 Deltaproteobacteria bacterium | reverse complement strand
GGCGGCCGGTGCTCAGAGCGCTCCCCATTCAGGACAGACTGCGGCAGGAGATATCAGGTCGCCTCGTGCGCAGCGGATGCCCCGTCCTGGGATGCCCGGTGGAGGCCCATCACCTCCAGGAATGGCTGCCCACAATATGCCGGGAACGAACCAGCAACGGGGTATGTCTCCTGATGAAAACATGCCGGACGAGAATATGACCGATGAGGAAGTGGCGGCCGAAGAGGAAGAATTGGTTGAGGAAGACGCACAATAATGCTGGGAGCTTCAGCCTTTGGTGCTTCCCTGGGGTGGATCTTCAATCTCCTTCGCCTCATGGTCGGCCGAAGGGCCAGACACAGTGGAGGACTCCATATCCATGCCATGAAGTTTAAGATCCAGGTCGTGAAGCCGGCCCGGCCCTTCCGTCTGGGTCAATCCCGCAGCACTTGGATTGTTGAGCAGAGTCAGCATTCCGTTCTGATTGAGCCTGTCGAGTTTCCTGGGAAAATGCGCGTCTTTCTCGATATGATGAGGCGCATTGGCATGGAGCACCACGGCGACATGTCAATGACACGTTCACCCGTAAGGCCTGCCTCCTGAAGAAGCTGGAAGAGCTCGCTGTTGGTTCTCATGGGCATGTGACTATGGCCGGTCAGGTGATCTTTTAGGTCCCAGACGAGGGATGATATCGGGCCGCTGCGGTTGTCGTCGAGGGTGAACGTGAGGCGAATGAACAACCCGTTGTCTTTCAGTGCATTGCAAACCTTGCTGAAAAACGCCCTCGAGCCGTTTTCATCTCCGGCAAAGGAACATGCCTCGAAGGCGATGTCGTAATCCGTTCCGAGTGTGTCTTTGGTGTAATCTCCCGAAATGGTGTGGATACGGTCGGCCATGCCGTAGCGATCGATGTAGACCTGAGTCATTGGCGTCACTTCGGGCTTGTCGAATATCACCACATCGAGTTCCGGATTCTCCTGGGCAAACGCGATGCCGAACAACCCGTGTCCGCCTCCCAGGTCGATGAGCTTGCGGGCCCGAGAGAATTCAGGTAGATCCCTCACCTGCCTGACGGTGGCCTGCAGGCGTCCCAACATGGTGCCCCGCGCCATCCAGTCGATGCATTGCTGGTCATAGTCGTGCTCATGTTTGTCGGGTTCGCCGGTGGGCCCTTTCTTCAGGATTTCCTTCAAGTTCAGCCAGGTTTCACGGCTTCTTATGCCGAACATGAGGTATCGGGCAAAGAAGGGTGACCCTTCCATAAGGAAAGGGGCCGTTTCGGGTGCCGTATGGTATTGGTCGTGATTTTTGGCCAGCAGTCTCATTGCGGTCAGCACGTCCAGAAACCGCCCTGTCAGGTCGGGGTCGGTTTCCAGTTCCCCCGCCAGCTTTTCCGCGCTTTGGCTTTCCTGCAATTTGCTGAAGATATCGAGTTCTAGCGCCGTCAGGAAGATCTGCCCGGTTTCGAATCCACTTGCCAGTTCCCTGAGGTATTCTATCTTGTTCTCGACGGGAGGCTTCACATCCGCCAATCTCTCCATGTTTTCCCCCTCGTTCATGAAGTGTTTGTTGAGAACTCCCTTTTTTCCACGATGCGCCCACGCTCCATAATGGCCACCCTGCAGCAAAGCCTTTCGACGAGCCTCAGGTCGTGGGAAATGAGCACATAAGAAACGCCTGTTTCGTGTTGCAGTTGCATGAGCAGGTGAAAAATAGCGGCCTGAATGGAAATATCCAGCATGGATGTCGGCTCGTCAAGAATCACGATACAGGGTTTGAGAGCCATAACTCTGGCGATGACAACCCTCTGGATTTCCCCGCCGCTCAGTTCCGCAGGGTAGCGATGCAAGACGTCCCTATGAAGGCCGACACGGGCGAGCATCTCCATTACTGCCGCCTGCTGTTGTTGCTTTCCTACCAGCCTGTGCAGTTTCAAGGGTTCTTTCAGCAGATCGGCGATCTTCATTCTGGGATGCAGGGCAGACTGGGGATGCTGGAAGACAATCTGCACTTTCCTCCTGATACTTTTCAATTCTCGCTCTTTTGCGTGTGTAATGTCAGTCCCTCGAAACAGTAGCTGACCGGATGTGGGCTCAAGAAGCCGGGCAAGGAGCTTGCCAAGGGTGGATTTTCCTGCTCCGCTGCATCCGACGAGTCCTATTGTCTCTGACGGCCCAATACGCAGACTCACGTCGTCGATAACCCTCCTTCGTTGGCGCAGGAAATGACCACGCACAAAAACCTTGACCAGCCGGCGTGCTTCAAGCATGGAAGCACCTCACCCAATGGTCTTCACAAACTCGTCTCAGTTCCGGGTGTTGCCGCTTACAAACCGCGTCCGCCCTTGAGCAACGGTTGGCAAAGCGACACCCCGTGTGTCGTTCCAGTAATCCTACACAGCTTCCCGGTATGGGTATGAAGTCTCTTTCCGGAAGGCTTCTCAGAAAGCCAAGCGTGTAGGGATGGCAACAGTCATCTCCAAGAACCACTGGGACAGGACCCCATTCCACTATTTCTCCCGCATACATGATTCCGAGTCTGCCCGGCAACCAGGCAGCCACATCCAGATCATGTGTGATCATGATCAGGGATCGCCCCCGTTGCGTCACCCTACGCTCGAATATTCTCAGAATTCCCTCTTTCGAATGAGTATCCAGTCCCTTGGTCGGCTCATCGGCGATGATCAGCATTGGATCAAGGCAGGCAACGAGTCCCACGAGGAGCCTTCCTTTGATCCCTTCGCTGAGCTGGTGCGGGTACATGAGTGCCACTGAATCATCCAGCCCAAGATCCTGCAATATCCGGGTCACAGCCTTGGACGATTCTGCACCGTTGAGGGAGTGCCGCAAAACGTGATGAAACTGCGTGCCGATGCGCAGCACGGGATTCAGACTGGTTGAAGAACTTTGCGGAACATATCCGATTCCACTGCCGCGGACAGCCCGCATACTTTTCGCGTCGAACTCCAGCAGACTCTTTCCTTTGAACAATATGGCGCCCCTCACCCGGGCATTCTGAGGAAGAATTCCCAGCAGGGACATGGCAAAGGCGGACTTGCCACTGCCGCTTTCTCCGGCGATTACAAAGCATTCTCCCTCGGAGAGGGTGAGTTCGATCTTGTCCACGACGGGAAAGATCTGACCTCCGACTTCAAAAAAAACTTGCAGACCCGAAACATCAAGCAGCTTCATTCAACCACCAAACGGCGACCATTCCTGCTTCGAAGCAGGTCGAAACGGTTTTCAAAACCATAGCTCATGAGAGCAATGGACAAAGACGTGATCACGACTGCAGTGACAGGAGCCAGCAGCAGCGACCAGCAACCAATGGCCAGGGCCCCACTGTCGTATGCCTCATGAAGCATTTGTCCCCATTCCAGATCACTGGAGTCACCCAGACCCGCAAATCCCAGTCCAACACCCATGAGCAGATAGGCCTGGACCGCAAGGACGAGCTTGGCAACGGACAGGGGAAGGATAAACGGGAAAAGATATCGGGTAAGGATATAGCCGCTGGATGCGCCCATCGCCCGAGCGCCTTGCACAAAGTTCCATTCGGTCAAGCTCAGTGACTGGGATCGAATGATACGGGCACAGGGCCCCCAGCCCAAGGCACCCATGAGCATCCCCAGCCAATGCACAGCGGGTGAAAAGTAAACAGCCACCAGGATAATCAGGGGGAACACGGGAAGGGCCATGAGAATATCGATCAAGCGACATAGCACCTGATCGACGCCTCCCTGGAAATACCCGGCTGCCATCCCGATGAGGGTTCCGATCAAAGTTGTAACCGCGGCACCCGCCAGGGCCATGGCAATGGAATTCCGGCCACCATGAAGAAGCCGGCTCCAGATGTCCTGTCCCAGTTCGTTCGTGCCAAGCCAGTGGGTGCGACTCGGCCCCTCAAAGGGTGTACCGCTGACACACGTCGGGTTGTACGACACAATGCAGGGAGCGAGAAAACAGATCGTCATCAAAATCGAGAACAGACCGAGACCTGCATGGCCGACAGCTTCTCTACGCATCGCTGTGCACCCTCGGATCGATGAGTGTGTAGCAAAGATCCGCCAACAGGTTGCCTCCGAGCAGCAAGGCTGTGTAGATCAACAGGACCCCCTGCAGAACCGGCAGGTCCCGTGACGCGATGGCCTGGAATGTCAACAAACCGATCCCCGGCCAGGAGAATACCGATTCGATGAACACACTGCCCATAAGCAGGTGAGCGATCTGCAACGGTATCAACGTCACCACCGGGAGCAGGGCATTGGGCAGTGCGTGACGCATCACCAGAGACATCTCACTGATGCCCGTCGCTCTCGCCGTTGTAATGTAGTCCTCGCCTGAAACCAGAGACATTGTGTTTCGAACGAGATAGAAGGTGCCGGGAATTCCGCAGACGGTCATGGTGAGGAGGGGCAATAACCCGTGGTAGGCAATGGTTCCCCATTCTATTCCCTTTTCCAGGGCTTCGACATCCAGATACCCGGCCAGGGGAAAGATGTTCAGATGGTAAGCGAGTATGAAAACGGCCAACAACGCCCAGATGTATGATGGAATGGCATTTATGAAGAGCATCAAGGAGAGAATTGCCAAATCGCGCCTGCGCTCAGCATGCCAGCCGGAGTAAACGCCGATCAAGACGCCCAGAACCATTGAAAAGAGCTTGGCTGGCAGGAGGAGAGTGAGGGAGCAAAGTACTCTATCTCCTATCAGACTGGTCACCGGCTTGGCGTATGCAAAGGAGGTCCCCCAGTCCCCTCGGAAAACATCCGTGATGTAGAGGCCGTAGCGCACGAGTATCGGCCTGTCCAGATCGAACTGTCGCTTGAGCATGTTGGATTCCGCCGGCAGGGAGAATCCTCCCGGCGTCGTGTTCAGCAAATGCTCCACGTAGTTTCCAGGCATGGAGTGAACCAGCCAGAAACTGCACGTGAGAGCCACTGTCAGTGTCAGGAATGAGGAAAGCGACCGTGATAGAAGGGAGTCATATTTCATCGCTGCACATCAGCGCGCGTGTTCTATGGTTTGTATAATGAAATCAGATATTTGTTCGATCTGGAAGAGGCCGGCAGTAAGCGGACGACCTTCGAGACTCTCAACGAAGATCGTCAAGTCTTGCGGAATGCGCGCAAGAACACGATCTTCGTTCATGTAGCGGGACAAAACCTTCTCAACCTCGGGGCTTACCTTGTTCCATATGAAGTAGAGATCCTTCCCGGCGGTCTTTGCCAGTTCCCCAATCTTCTGCGCCAGTAGAATGGACTCATGTGTCGGGTCAACGATGGCAAGAATCATGTCACAGCCGGTTTCCAATCCGCGCCCGAAATGTTCGATTCCAGCCTCCGCATCGATTACGACGACTTCATCAAAAGCAGGATCGAGATTGCACAAAAAGGCCTTAGCCAGAGCGCCCATGGGACATGCGCAGCCCTCGCCGAAATGCTGGATCTTGCCTATCGCCATGATCTGGACGCCATCCGTCTGGGATAGACAGCCTCGTGGGATATCCGCAACAGACCACCTCTTTGAAAAAAGCTCCAAAGGCTTGCCCATTGGGAAGGCCTTCATCATTTTCTGCTGCAGGTCCTTCTTGCCGCCCAAGCTGTCCAGCAAGGAAGAGGTATCGGAAGAGCCGAGGAGTCGGCCAAGGCCGACATTGGACTCATCCGCATCCACCAGGAGTACGCGAAGGCCCCGGTTCTTCAGACTCTTTACCAGAAGCACCGCCACCGTGCTCTTGCCGCTTCCACCTTTTCCACAAACCAAAAGCTTCATATTCTAAATCCTCCTCTTGCCGTTCATCCTCTGTCCAGTAGTCGTCGGCGAAAACACACAAGCGTTTCATGCTTCCCGGTTTCTCTTGTTCCAAAATATCGAACGATAACTGTGAAGGATTGTGCCGCCGAGGAGACAGACATGCAAAGAAACAGTGAGCGTGAAGCTCATTGGTCGGCATTCACCGGGTTCATGCCGACCGGTTCAATTGCCAGAAGAGTTCTCAGATCCAGGATCTGCCCATACATGGAACCTGAAGCTTCCTTGATGGCGATCCTATCCGAACGGAAGGCGATCACTTCATCGGCTTCACAGATGGCAAAAGAGGGAACTTCGGCCGCGAGCAATTCCTGCATGGCAAATGCCAGAGTGCGCCTCTTTTCCGTATCGGACGTCTCATGCAACTCCGCCGTCAGTCGATCGTAGTCCGGGTTGGAATATCCGTGCCAGTTGGGCTTACCGAAAAAGGAGCGGGACTGGAAGTGTGTGAGGTCGTCGGAGTCGTCGTGCATCAAGTCCGGCATGGCCATGATGAACAGGTGGTGATCGCGGGCTTCCTTGAACCATGTAAAAGAATCGGCCTTCTTGAGTTCGACGATTATCCCGAGCTGTTTCAAGCCGTCCGCCAGCATCTCCGCCATCCTGGAGTTGATGCTGCTCTTACCCTTACCTCCCAGGAGAAGCTCGAGGCGAACCTCATTGCCCTGGTTGTCGCACAATCGGTTCCCTTCCCAACGGAATCCGCCGGCTTTGAGCAGGCTGCGGGCACGCTCGAGATCCAGTGCGTATGGAAAGAGATCCTTGTGCACGCAGTTGGAAGCAAGCTGAGGCATAAGCCAGGTTGTTGCCGGTCGGCCCTGGTCCTGCAATACTATTCTGCAGATTTTTTTCCGGTCTACGGCATAGGCCAGAGCCTGCCTCAGGTAGGGAGATGAAGTCGGATGCTTTGTGCAATTGAAGCATAGCTCATACAGTCGCTTGTGGGGTATCACAGCGAGTTGAATGTGTTTTTCTTTAGACAGGACAGCAGCCTCCCATGGTGTCAAGTCGTCCATGGCGTCGATCTGGCCGGATTTCAAGGCCATGATTTGGACGTCGGCATTGTTCAGATGACGCAAGACCACTGAGGAGAAGGCACAATGCCGGCCATGATACCCGGCATAGGGTTTCATCTCAAAGAATTGCCCGGGAATTTTCTTCACAAATTGAAGAGGACCCGTCCCAATGTAGTGCTGATCCTCGTAGCGCATGGGGTTCTCAATGGACTTCCAGATATGACGCGGAATGATGACAATACCCGGGCAGTGGGAAAGACGATCCAGGAATTTGGGAAAACTGCGTTTCAGTCGAAAGACGACCGTATGGTCATCGGGGCACTCCACCTTTTCCACCATCCAGAGAACCGACGCCAGCCAAAGTTGTTTTTCCGTCATATAGTCGTAAGTGAATTTGACGTCGTGGGCCGTGAACGGCACTCCATCGTGCCAAGTGGCTCTTGTGACCAGGGAGAACCTCCAGACCCTGGCGTTATCATGGCTTTCCCATGAATGGGCCAGCCAGCCGTCATAGCCCCCCTGTGTGTTCCTGGTAATCAAGCCTTCGTAGAGAAGGGAGCCGGTCGGGCCCCCTCCTTTCTGCAGAATGCTGCCTTTGAGGAAGTCGTCTTCCACCGGCAGAATCAGCCGCGCCGCCCTGGAAACCGCGGGAAGACCAAGAAGGAACAAGATGAGAAGCCGGAATACCAGTCCGCTTATCCTTTTGAAAAACATGGGTTATAAGCCTTTCGAATCACTTGGTTCCTCAAATGACAAGGCAAGAGCATGGGCAATCGCCGGATTTCCATGGTTTCGAGGCAAATTTTCCCGCTTTGGACCGTTTTAGAAACGCAAGCGGATGGACCCCGTAATGGATCTCCCCGGCATTGGATAGCCTCGGGACTCCTCATAATCCTCATCGAACAGGTTGTTTACATACAGGCCCACGACCACATCCTTGAAGATCTTGTTGCTGAAGAGGCTCTGCTCCACGCCGAAATCAAAGAGATGGAAGGCATCCATGGGATTGTCGCGGGAGACATAGTTGCCGGAGCCCGCAGGTTGTTCGGTGATGACGTGGGCAATCTGCTTGTCCTGGAACTTGTAGTCCAACATGACCGTCGTCTTGGGAAATGGGTGCCAGCGCAGCCCCGCATTCACCCGGTGCTGGGCCACGTCACCCAGTGCTTTGCCTGCCGGCTCGGGACCATCGTACTGGAGATCCTGAAAGGCATAACCGGCATAGAAGGAGAAATTCCCCGGAAGGCTTCCGCTCACTTCCACCTCCACGCCGTGCCGATCCACCTCGTCCAGGTTGATGTACATGTCGCTTCCCTCCAGGCCCGCTGGAAGGTTTGGATTGCGCATCCCGGAACCCAGGTAGTACTTGGCGTAATTCCAGTTATTAACGACGTAATCATTGATCTTGTAATAGGAGTAGTCGATCTTCAGGTTGATGTCTCTCCATAGCCTTCTATTTAGGATCAAGTCGAAATTAACACCGTGCTCAGGATCCACCTGGGCCATCCGGCCCGGGCAAGTCAGGCAGTACGGCGCAACGTTCCATACCCTGCTGATTCCCAGGGAAACGGAGGTATCCCGCAGGGGAGTGCAGATGTCATCCAGTCCGTATGTCATGAAGAACTTGGGCAGCAGTTGGTCGTAGTCCCTTTCGAGGTACTTTTGCGGTGGGTCCAGCGTGACCTGATATCCTTGCACCGATCCCCATCCGGCCACTTCGGAATAGTTGTTGATGCTCAGCTGCACGTTCTCATAGCGGAGCCCACCGCGCAGCCTCAGCCTTGGAGTGATCTGCCAGGTGTCTTCGAGGAAGCAGGATTTGTTGTTTCTCAGATGGTTCCTTGCACCATGGGGTTCGAAATCCACCCAGAAGTCCTGGGAATCGAATCCCAACGCGAGTGTGTTGCCTGCAAAGAGTTCGATTTCGTCCTGCACCAGGATGGCGAGCTGCTCACCCGGCGAGTTCGGATTCCTGATGTACTGGCCGTTGCTGATTTGCGTGAAATAATGCTCCGGTCTGCTGACATAGGCCAATCCAGCCTGGAGCTTCCCGATGGGTGTCGGCTGAACATAAGAAAAGCGCTGAGCAAGCGTTTCGAAATGTGTTCGGGAATCTATCTTGATATCGGAAGCACCCGTATCCGGCTTCACGATGGGATAGTCCGGGTCGTAATCAGGCCTGGCGGGGTCGTTTATGGCATACGAATCGTAGTCGCTTTGAGCATAGGTCCCTGTGTATTTGATGAACCCACCCGCAGGGAGCACGTAGCCAAGAGACCATGCATAGTTCTCCACCTCGGCCTCGCCATGTCGCAAATATCCGTCTGTGAATGATCGCTGAGCCGAAAAGACGTAATTGAACGACTTGTAACCTCCCTCCAGAACGCCTTTACTATCGATAGTTTCGTAGTATCCGTAATCGTTCTCAAGGGTCAGATCAGGCTTGCAATTCTCCCTGATCTTCGGTTCCTTGGTCTTGATGTTGATCACGCCGCCGATGCTTTTCCCCCAGTAGCGCGCCGAATGAGAACCGGGAATGATTTCGATCTCCGACACCTGCCCAAGCGGAACCTGTGAATAATCGACTACCTGCCCAAAGCTCAAAGGTTGATCAAAGGTGACCCCGTCGATAGCGTTCACAAATCGGTAAGTATCGAATCCTCGGAGCAGAACAGGGGATTCTCCTCTTTCAGACCGAACATCGATGGGGCTCTTGGCCCGAAAGTCAACCAGTGCGCTGTCTTTAAAGACATCTACGACACTCCGGATTGGGGCCGGTTTCTCATAGTTTTCCAGGTCGAAAATTGTGGATTCAGGCGTGCTCTTCATGACCTCTGCCGATCCAGGCGCCGTTACCACAACCTCTCCCAGAGAATGTGTCTTCTGCTCCGGAGGAGACTTGGCCTCAGCCTGTCCGTCGTTGGTTTCCTCGTCATGTGCCGGATCGGCAGAGTCCTGCTCTGAGCTCTGAGTTAACGAATACCCCTGTT
Organism: Deltaproteobacteria bacterium; assembly: GCA_012517775.1. GTDB lineage: Bacteria > Desulfobacterota > Syntrophobacteria > Syntrophobacterales > Syntrophobacteraceae > JAAYUJ01. The sequence goes on along the minus strand of JAAYUJ010000379.1, from coordinate 5,937 downwards.
CCACAACCTGACAATAAGCCCGATCGACTGGCGGACCAAGCCAATGAATGGTCCCCAAAACCAGTGCCAAAACAAATAGAACCCGATGAGCCATGGACCCTCTCCTCCCTGGAAAAATCCGGCATGCGTCATCGATGCGAAGAGATACCGCCGTTGTGAGATGGTAAGAAGGCAATCCACACGATGATCCCGCAGATTTCAGATTGCCCACTCCCCCTTCTGATTATCGCCGCCGTGAGAGGATATAGGGACAGGCCCCGTCGTCACGCACCGATCTCCGGACAACAGCAGTCCCCCGACCCGCAAAACGCTCTTGACTCTCGCATTGCTCTCAGGTTCAATACAAAAACGTCCTGCGACAGCGTTCGCCGGGCCCACTGGAGGGCAGCTCCTTCCGTTTGGCCGCGGGAAGCCGCCCTCCATCCTCTCAGCAACAGTGATCCTGATTTAGGCTATCATTTCTGTTGCAGATCACCTCCTTCTCGGCACTCAGCAGTGATTCAAAAACAAAAAGGCCATGAAGACACCGATATCGCTCGGCTAAGACCTTCATGGCCTCAATTGGCTGCATTGCCAACTTATCCTGGCAGGCTTTGCCTTGCCCACCCTTGGAACCGACTTGACTTTTGTACTCTTTTACACTGCTTTTTTATTTCGTTATTATCCCATATCTTGCAAAAAATATCAACATCAATCTGATATCTGATCTGCTTTTATAGTGCGATAAGACGCAAGCTGAAACGGGGGGCCTTGCCTTTGCCCCTCTGCAGGGAGGACAGGCGATGCTGCAGCGCCCATTCTCAAAGGATCCGGGTACGCAGGATCCCGACAATGTGGTCGGCTATGGCCAGGGAGGATGTGGCCGCCGGGGAAGGGGCGTTCAGTACGTGCACCATGTGCTCCGATTGAAGAATCACGAAGTCATCCACCAGTCTTCCGTCTTTTCCCACAGCCTGGGCGCGAACTCCCGCGCCGCCCGGAAGCAGATCCCCCTCACAGATTTCCGGAAGCAGCTCCTGGAGCGCCTCAGCGAAGCGTCGTTTCGAATGGGAACGGACCATCTCTCCCCATCCTGCTCGCCAGTATCTGAAGGCCATCTGCCAGAACCCTCTGTATCTAAGGATTTCCGCCAGTTCCGCTAAAGCAACGGTTGTCCTGGAATAGCCTTCCCTGGCCAGTGCCAGAACGGCATTGGGTCCTGCTTCCACCTTACCGTCGATCATCCGTGTGAAATGGATTCCCAGGAATGGAAACCGAGGATCGGGGACGGGGTAGATGAGGTTGCCGACAAGATGACTCCTCTCCGGTCTGATCCGGTAGTACTCACCCCTGAAGGGGATGATCTGGCATGGCGGATCGAGGCCGGCCATGCGCGCAACATGGTCGGAATACAATCCACCGCAGTTAATGAGGAACTTTGAGAATAAAGAGCCCTGCGTGGTTTCGACCCGGAGACCCCGGTCTTCCCTGTTGACTGCCACCAGACGATATCCCACGTGCAGCGTTCCGCCGCGATCCTGGAAGAGCGCGGCATACGCCCGGACGACCTCCCCGAAATCAACAATTCCCGTTGTGGGCACATGGAGACCCAAAAAGCATCGAGTGTGCGGTTCCAGCATTCCGACTTCGGGGGGTTCCATGATTTTCAGGCCGGTAACCCCGTTTTCCACTCCACGCCGGTACAATTCGTGGAGGATCGGGACCTCTTCGGCTTTCGTGGCAATGACAACTTTTCCGCATATCTCGTGGAGGATCCCGTGATTCTTGCAGAAACGAATGAGCTGTCCGGCCCCCGACACGCAGAGGTGTGCTTTGAGAGATCCGGGACGGTAATAGATGCCCGAGTGGATCACGCCGCTGTTATGCCCTGTCTGATGAAGCCCGGGCTGATGCTCTTTTTCGACGATGGCTATTCTCCACTCCGGAAAAGCCTGGCCCAATTTTATGGCGGTTGCCAATCCGACTATGCCGGCTCCGATGATCGTGGCGTCGTATGAGGAAGTCATGGGGATTTCGCACCTGTTGCGGCACCCGCATCGAGGCATGGGTTGAAATAGCCGATGCGGATCGAAGGATAGCGTTCTCTCAGGTTCTGTATCAGTTGGCGGATACCGAGCACCTTTTCTGCGGTCTTGGCTTGAATGGCGTGAATGTACCATTCCGGGTCGATATTTAGATTTCTCATTTGGATCATGTCTAAGGCGGTTTCATCCAAAAAGCGGCAGAGGGCGTGGAATTCGTCCCTCTGATCGGTGAACCCGGGCATCACAAAATAATTGATGGAAGCAAAGGCGCCATGGCTCTTAGCCACCTTCACGGAATCCTTGACGTCCTCAAAGGTGTATCCCCTGGGACTGAAATACGCATGATAGTATTCAGGCCGGCAGCTGTTCATGCTCACACGGACGCTGTTCAGTCCCACATTGAAAAGGCTGTCAAGGGCTTTCGGGAGACTCCCGTTCGTATTGACATTGATGGTGCCGCGGGTCGTCTCGCTCCTCATAAGACTGATGGCCCTTTGAAGCACTTCCCTCTGCAGAAGGGGTTCCCCTTCACATCCCTGACCGAAACTGACAATGGCTCCGGGTGCTTCCTTCAGATGCGGGACGGCTACCGCGCCGATTTCTTCCGGCGTCGGAACGAATTGAATTCTCTCCTGATTGGCGCAGAGATCATCACGGTCCTGGAAGCTGATGCACCCGAGGCATCGGGCGTTGCACACGGGAGATGTGGGCAGGGGCGCCTCCCACCTGTTCATGAAGAGATTGCGGGCTGCGGGGCACCCATATGCAAGTGCACATTTTCCCAGGTGCTGTATGAGGCGGTTGTGACTCTCCTTCTTCATGCGATTCTTTGCATTACGTTCGATGCGCCGGAGATCGAAGTTGCGGAAATCCTGCCGCTCGTCATCGTCCACTCGAATCGCGGCAGTCACAAACCGGTCATTGTGCCACCCAACGGCAGTGTATGCGAACAGGGGTAGAAGGGGGGCATTTGCCGAGGTCGCGTAGGCTGCGGAGTATGTCTGCGTGTGAGCGGGTGCGACGAATGCCGCAACTGCCTGGACGGGCCTGGTGGAATTGCAGGGATCTCGTTCGAGAACCTGAAAACGCCTTTGCTTTTTGGAGAAGCCAACAGGAAAGCGTGATGGGAGAAGAAACAGCTCACTTCCTTCTGGCAGTGGAATCCACTGCCCGAGCTCCAACCGGTGCCACCTGCAGCCGCTTCTTCCGACCATCTCCAGCTCAGGCCAGTCTATGATTCTACCGTCCGTGTCAGCGTAGACTAGAACAGGCCTGTTCATCATTTTCCTGGTGCAGGATATCCTTGAAGCTCAGGAATTGAGCCTTCAGTGTGGTCCTTAGGATACGGAGCAACTCGTCGAGATACTCGAAAGCGAAATAGGTCATTCTCTGATGGTGGAGCATGACTCCGACAGGCTCTCTCTTGCTCAGGGAACCGGTCAGTTCGTCGGAGATGTCAAAAAAGTCCTGCTGCGCGTCTCTGGCCTTGCGCGTATGCAAGTCAACGGTGACTCGCAGGTTCTTCAATGATAAGGGGGGCCTGAGACCCCTTGGGAAGACTTTCTCCAGGGAAACGCCTTCGAAACCCAATTCTTGTAGGATACGCAGGGTCGAATTCGACAGCCTGTTCCATGGGGGGGTAAAAACGTTGACCAAATGGTCATTAAAAATGCCCCGCATCTTGTTCTGACCCTGCCAGATGTCCTTCCACTGTTTTTCCAGCGGACGCTGCTCTCCAAATTCCGATTTCTTTCCGGATCGCTCCCAGTTCACATGGCGCCACCCGTGCTGGTGCCATCCCCACAACGGTTCTTCAAGGGGGGCCGCCTCGAAGAGCTGCTTTCCACGGACATCGCTGAGCCAGGCAGGGACAACGGAAAGGGCCAGCGGAACACCATGGGATCGGAAGATCTGGCAGAGTGCTCTGAATGCACGTCCTCCCGCCCCGATGTCGTCGGCTCTGAAGTATACGCTGGGAATAGGATTCGACTCGCAAGCACTCAGACTTGCCATCAGATGATCGCGCCAGCTATGCAATGGGCTGTGCCAAACAGCAGCGTGCTGGCGCGGGCGAAAATGCCTCGGCAGGCTCATTTCACGCAGAATATGATCGACATCTGTGCCCAAGTCGTAATGATCCTTTTCGCATGTTGCGCCTAGCATGGAAAAGCCCATGCACGGTCAATCGCAAAATGCAGGATTGATGTAGAATTGTCTCAGCTGCCTCTGTGTCTCTTTGCTCCGCAAAACCATACCGACGGAGAACCGTGACTTCTCAATAAGTAGATCGGGATTCCAATCCCGACAGCCTTTGCACCAAGGTGTCGGGTATGGAAACCCGACCTACGAAGTTGTCGATACCCGAACTTATTGAGAAGTTACGAAGAGCCATCTTAATATATGGAATTAATTGTCATTTTTTAACCAAGCAGACAACCCCGAGCTTTCAGCGGCGCGAATTCTTTAGATCTTTTACCATATAGGACATATTGCCTTCAGTCAAGGAACTCGAATGGAGTAAATTGGATACGAGCCGTATATGCAATATCATTGAAACACCCGTTGGGAAAAGCCGGGTGCAGACATGAAAACGAGAATCATCGTATCGCCTGCAGTGCGGTATCCTTTCATGGGAATGAGGACATGACGGAGTCGCTGCATTCTTCGAGAATGGAAGAGGATGGAACCGGGATGGAAAGCAAGGCCTACCGAAGGCGTTTGAAAAGGTATGTTCAGGGGGCGATACACCGTTTTGCGGCGATTGTTCCCGAAGAACTGAGAGTCCTGTGCAAAAAGGAATTGCAGGATCTTGGTTTCTCCGACTTGGAACTCTCCGAAGCGGGTGTAGAGTTTGCTGGAAATCTCAGCGCCTGTTACCTGGCCAATCTTCGGCTTCGGACGGCCAGTCGTATTCTCTGCCGGGTCCATTTTTTTCGTGCGGGAGCAATTGAAGAGTTCTTCTCCCACGTCTCTGCATTTCCCTGGGAACTCTGGATAAGCCGGACCGTGCCTGTGAGAACCGAAGCCTATATTGGCCATTCCAGAATTAGGCATGAGACTCTGGTGAGGGAAACCCTTTTCGAAGGAATTCAGAAGCGGTTTGGGGGTCTTCAATTGTCCGGCCCACGTGAAATGAAAAGCGCACTTCGAGATACACAGGAAGATTCTCCGGTCACGGGCATGAGCCAAAGGGTGATGGCACACATCCGCGAGAATCGCTGCCAACTCAGCCTGGATACCAGTGGGGCCAATTTGCATGAGCGTGGATACAGGCTGAAGCATGGCGGTGCTCCCTTAAGGGAAACCCTTGCGGCGGGGGTGTTGCTTAAGTGCGGCTGGAGCGGTGCGGCTCCTCTCATCGATGGGATGACCGGTTCTGGAACCATCGCAATTGAGGGTGCCCTCATTTCTGGAAGACATGCACCGGGTATCAACAGGAACTTCCTCTTTCAAAGGTGGCCCGCATTCAGGGAGGAATCCTGGAATTACCTTCGCAGGAAAGCCGGTGAGCAGGCTCGGGCCGCTGCGTGTTTCCCCGTTATGGGGATCGACCGGAGCACTGAATGTCTGGAAATGGCAGAAGAGAACGCGGAACGGGCAGGGGTTGGCGGGGGCATACGATGGATCGGGAAGGACTTTCTAGAATTCGATCCATCTGAGGAGAATCTGGTTCCGGGTCTGGTAGTCCTCAATCCCCCCTACGGCAGGAGGCTGGGACACAGGGATCGTACCCTCTACGAAGGCGTGGGCCGACATCTGCGTGGACATTTTAAAGGGTGGCAGGTGGCGGTTATTGCGCCCGACGAATCCTTGGCTCTCGCCATGAGAATTCCAGGGGCGAGGCTTTGGAGGATTCGTCATGGCGGTCTTCGGGTTATGGTGGTGCTGGGGAGGTTGTGAGGAGTGATCTGGG
>JAAYUJ010000378.1 GCA_012517775.1 Deltaproteobacteria bacterium | reverse complement strand
TGGGATGATAAAAAGTGAATGCTTCGGGATCCTCTCTGATCATTCTCTCAATGAATCGACGCCTGGCCGCGAGTATGGCCTCTTCCTGCCGATGGGAGAGGGCCGCCATCTTGTGTCTTGCGGGAACAAACCTGAGCGCCAGGAGGAGCAGTGCATTTCCATCCTTCTTGGCAATACGCTCTCGGCCGGTCTCAAGGAGACGTTCCACGATACCGGTGTACTGTTCAAACTCGTCGATGGCTATGGGGCTCATCTCAAAAAAGAACGCATCATCCTGCAAGTCCTTCAGCAGAGCAACCGTCTCCATCGCCAGCTCCGCTCCAAGCTCCAGCAGAGGCTGCCGGAGACCCGTCTCTTTCAGAAAATCCTGAAAAAATCGACTGGCCGGCAATTGTCGCAGCTCAAAATCCTTCCGATTGGGATAACCGAAGACGATATTCTCCAGAATACTCGAATACTGCTGAAACCGATTCACCACGAAGGAATCGACCACATTGGCCAATTCCTGCCCCCATTTGGAATGATAAGCATCCCGCAGAAAGACCAGCTTCTCTGCCAGTTCTCGATGCCTCAACGGGGAAAGCTTACGATCGAGTCCCATTTTCAAAACGTCATCGGAAAAGCCCACCTGATCGAGAATCCTCAGAATCTCGCCGCGATCCACCAGCACCTCCTCATCTTCCTTCCCTCCCCCTGCCGACAGAAGTCCGTAAAGGATGTTCTCCATGATCGATCCGTCAAAGATGAACGGGTACTGAGCCACATAACCGAAGTTCCTGCTGACATCCAGCCGGGTCATGCTCTTGAGCTCGATCCCATCTATCAATACATGTCCGATATTATACGTGTATAGCTGCCCGATGATCATGGCCAGGGTGCTCTTGCCGCTGCCGGAAAAACCGACCACCGCCAACTGCTCCCCCGGCTTCAACTCCAGGGAGATTTGATCGAGGATGCGTATGCGGCCTTCGGCCTCATAGGATAGATCCTGCACCTGGATTTGTCCCTTGAGGCGAAACGGCTCCCTGCCGTCTTCGGGCTGAAGGGAACCCTCCGGTTTGACATCAAAGGAATCCATGACCTGCCGATATCGCACTTTGCCGTCCTGGTAGGACTGGTAGTAATCCATCAGTTCCTTCCATGGATCATAGAGCTTTTCATAGGCGGAAAGAAAAGCTACCAGAGCTCCAAGGTCGAGCCTCCCCTGTATGGTGAGGTAACCACCCAGGAGGAACAGAAAGAACGGCCCGAGACTTTGAAAGAAGTTGTTAAAAAATTTGGTGAGAAATTTGAATGTGTTCATGCGGCAACGGATTTTGAAGAGGGGCACGGCGAACCGGCCGAGCTTTCCGCTCTCAACATGGTAGCTTGCGTTGCCGTGAACCTCATGCATCCCCGATATGGCCTCACTGACGATATTGCTTAGAGATCGGTTGAGCTCGATGCGCTCCTGGTTCAGGCGGTTGAAACGCCTTTGCAGGAAAGGAACAATAAGGATTTCGACGGGGTAGATGGAGAGGCTGAGAACTGCGAGGAGAGGGTTGAGATAGGCCATGTATCCGGCAAAGGTAAGGAGAGTCAAGACGTTGATGACGGGAACCGCAATGGCACCACCCATGAACTCCCCGATCACATTCAGCTCGGAGGTCAGTGAAGCGATGACCGTGCCCGGAGCCATCTTTCTGAAAAAAGGCAGAGGCAGAGTGAGAATGTGATCATAGAGCCTGGCACGCATCTCCAGAAGGATTTTCTGCCCGATATAACCCTGGAGAACGTTGATGACGTATTTCAGGACTCCCGCAACGAATACCGCACCAAGATAGAGGCCGCAGTAGACGAGAAGAGCATCAATCTTCTGGAGGGCTATGGCATAATTGACAATTCGCTTCTGCATCTCCAATGGGAAGACTCTGAAGAAAACGGTCGTTAGGGTCAACACAAAAAGGAGAAACTGCAAACCACGATATCTCTCTAAAACCCAGGAGAAAAACGGCTTTTTTGAGATCATCTCCAAGCTCACTCCGGAAAATTTTTAGAAATGCAAGAGAGGGCGAAGGAAGCCCCTCATACTTGACCAGTGACGATAAAATGTCAATGATACTTCGCTCTTATATTCCATTCACGTGACTTCTCAATAAGCTCAGGCATCGACAACTTCGTAGGTCGGGTTTCTGTACCCGACACCTTGGTACAAAGGCTGTCGGGTATGGATACCCGACCTGCTTATCGAGAAGTTACCCATCCACAGCGAAGCGATTCCTGTACAGAGTTTGGATCAGGGGAACTTGACAAAATTCCAACGTGCTAAATATTAGTTGGGTTGAACCAGAATGGGTGATGTTCCATAATGATAACCTATTGCGCATGCCGTTTTAAAAATGCCTGCGGGTTCCGAGGGGACTCACAGGATCCCATGAACGTCTTTAGTCCGTGTATCGTATGATTCTTCCATTTCTCTCACAGGGGTAATCCAATGCAACCGATTGAAGTCAAGAAGAATATCTACTGGGTAGGGGCGGTTGACTGGAATGTCAGGGACTTCCATGGATATCAGGTGCCGAAGGGAACGACATACAATTCTTTCCTTGTGCTTGATGAAAAGGTAACCCTGTTCGATACCGTCAAGAAACCTTTCAAGAGTGACCTGATGGCGAACATTCGCAAACTCATCGACCCATCCAAGATCGATTACATCGTTGTCAATCATGTGGAAATGGACCACTCCGGGGCACTCCCCGAAATCATGGATCTGATCAAGCCGGAGAAGCTGATCTGTTCCACCATGGGCAAAAAGGTTCTCATAGATCACTTCCACAGG
>JAAYUJ010000377.1 GCA_012517775.1 Deltaproteobacteria bacterium | reverse complement strand
GATCGAATCTCTCATCCGTATGCCTGTCCCGCCTGGCCTTCTCCAGGGCTTCATATATCCTGCTCATAACCGGGCTTTTCCAATCTCATCTGAGTATGATCGTTAAAGATGAAATCCTGACGAATCATAATGAAAATACAAAGAATTGTAAGATATTATGCCGAGAAGAACAAGTGCTGTTTTGAAGCAAACCCCGCACCATGTTCTTTTGTCTCCGAAAAAACAGCCTCCACATGCACATCGTCAATACAGGAAAAAAGCATGAACACCATAGCTGCGCAACGTTGCGCTCCTGAACATAAGCCTGAAGAATCCCGGCTGTCATTGCCTGTCCATAGAGGCTTCATGACCTGGGGAGTCAATGCTTCATGCCGAACGATAAAGTTGTTCCACCTGGTTCCTTTCAGTAAGATACACTCGTTTCGGTTGAGAAGCTGCGCTTTCAAATCGCTTCATGTTTTGTTGCAGGAGCTGCCTCCAGCTGCGATTGTACACCATCGCGGCAGGATGCCGCCCCTACAGGAACGAAGCATTTCATCCTTGGCTGGTATGGATCTGGTCAGACTCATGCAGCAGCAACTTCTCAATAAGTCCCGCTCACGACTGCTTCGCAGGTCGGGTTTCCATAGCCGACATCCGGGTGCAAAGGCCGTCGGGATTGGAATCCCGACCTACTTATTGAGATAGTACAGGAGTATCAGGGAATACGCCATGTTCAGCACCTTTGTCTACGCGATGGGCTTCATCCTGGTGGCTTCGAGCCTTCTGGCTCTACGCCTTCCAACCCGCGACAGAGTGTTCTCTCTTTCTCTCCTGAGATCCCTCGTTGCGTTGCCATTCCTTACCGGGCAGTACATCTACCTAGCATATCACCTCACGACTGAATCCGCGGCGCCTGTTCTCCTGTTCGAAGCTCAGTTCTCAATCCTCTGGGGGTGGATGGCTTACCGTATCGTCAAGGCGATGGACTCCAAGGACAGGGAGCCATATGTATTTTGCCTGGCGGAGTTTATTGCCGGCATGGGTTGTTTTGCCTGCCTGTGGCTTCTGACCGATACCGGTCCCTCCCGTGCTTCAACCGATACGTCCCTCATCATGGGAAATAACAGCTACGCATACCTTTTTTCGTTTCTGGCACTCATCAGCATGTTGACGATGGCGTGGCGGCTTGAAGTCTTCTGGCGAAACCTCGAACCGATGCGTCGGTGGGAGCATAAATTGCTCGTTGTGGCCTGTTATCTGATTTGCTGCGCTCTCATCTGGGCATGTTCCTATCGTCTGACCTACCTGCAACTGGTAGACGACCATTTTGCCCTGCTTGCGAGCCTGCTTGCCCTTGGGTGGGGGATGACGGCTTACGCCGTTGGACGTCACAGGCTTCTCAACAGAAAGTTATTCATCTCCCGAAAGATTGTTTATGCCTCCGTGGCCCCTTTCATCCTGGCCGTTTATCTGACCGGCCTGGGTTTGGTCGTTCTCATCAGTCAAATGCTGGGATGGTCCATCCACACTGTGGTCTTCATGTTCCTCGGAGCCGTGGGATGCGTCGCCGCCGGTCTTTACTGGTGCTCGGGGCAGTTGAGAAAGAAAGTCCATTACTTCATCAGCACACATTTCTACGTGAACAAATACGAATACCGGGATGAGTGGCTGGCCCTCTCCAGCGCCTTGCGCGGAGCCACGTCCGAAGCGGATATCATCAGGGCCCTGTCACAAGTCCTGGCAGAATGCCTTTATGTCAGCAAGGTTGTCATATGGCTTGAAAGGGCAGGAGGGTGCTACACTTCCGTCCGGTCGGGGGATGGGAATCCTGCTCCGGAAGCTGAATTTCAGCCTCATGAGAATGATCCCCTGATCGAATACGTCCGGGAAAACGGGACGTTCTATCTGGGAGAGCGTGGCTACGGCGAGCGTTGGGAAGAACTGGCGGCCATTCACGGGGCAATGTTGCGGAAGGCGGGCGTGGTGCTGATCACTCCTATTGTTGCGGGTGACCATGTCCTTGGGCTCATTGGAATAGGGGAAGAGAACACCGGTGGGAAATTCGGGCTGGATGACTTTGACCTCCTGTCAGCCATTGGGGCCCAGACCGCCTCCGCCCTGCTTGCAGCCCGCAGAGCGGACGAACTGATCCGCCTGAAAGAAAAACAGGCTTTCGATACCCTGTCCGCATTCGTGCTGCACGATGTGAAGAACGCCGCTTCCATGCTGTCGCTGGTGCGCACCAATGCGGCGGAGCACATCCATGACCCGGAGTTCCAGGAAGACATGCTTGATGCGATCGACAACGCTCTCAAGCGGATGGGGAAGGTCCAGGAGCACCTTGCGACTTTCAAAGGGGATATCCGACCCGTATGCGAGGAGGTGGAGCTCTGCAGCTTTATGGGGGACGTTGTGGAAGAACTGTTAAAAAAACTGACAGGGTTACGGGTGACTCTCGTTTGTACCCCATCTGTTTCTGTGGCCCTGGACAAAGGCATCTTCTCCGTCGTCCTTGAAAATCTGCTGCTGAACTCCTTGCAGGCCGGTGGGGACGGCACGGAAGTGGTGATCGAGGTGTCGCAAACCCATGAGCAGGAGTTGCACGTCGTCTTGACGGACGATGGGCCGGGCATAGCCGAAGGGCTTTTGCCGGAGAGGTTGTTCGATCCTTTTCAATCAACCAGGGGGTCAGGCAGCGGCATAGGGCTGTGGCAGGCCAGGGAATTGCTTTCGGCCATGGGAGGGACAATCCGGGCCGAAAACAGCAACCCTGGAGCCCGATTCTTCATTAGCCTTCCTAAAAGATATGCTAATCTGTAGGTTGGGATTTCATTCCCAACAAAAAATGGGCCGGGCATGGAAACCCGACCCACCATTTTCATCCCGGGGGTATGATTCGATCGAGGTTGACGACCGTCAGTCCGTCTGTCCGCTTTTACGCCCTTTCTTCACCTTTCGGAAAGCTACCATGCAGGCGAGGCCTGAGCCGAGGAGCAACATGGTGGCGGGTTCGGGCACGGGGGCGGCTGAATCAGCGGAAACGGTGAGAACAGCTTGATCCAGCCTGATATCATTGTCTCCGTACGCTAGACTTGGATAAGTTTTCCGCAAGCCTGTGTAGGCCCAATCTTTTCGGTGTGGCACATGGCTTCCTGATCGAGGACTGGACGGTGCCAGAACGATGACATCGAAAAGGCCGTCCTGCAAATGCTCAAAACCCAACTCACTAAGATCTATGTTCAAAGTTGCATCCCTCCCTTTCCGGAGGTTGAACGTCCGTTTGGCTATCAGGTGATCATCATCTATTGTGTCCGCATAAATCTCGACCTTTTCTTTACTTCTATCCGCGGAAGAGAAAATGAGCTGGAGAGCAGCCGACACAATCTCCTGATTCTTATCGAATCCATTCTTATTCAGATCAAAATGGATGGTCACACTCTGCCCGTCCCAAATCTCAACATAATCCTTTCCCTCATAGAGGACGTCCCGAAGATCAACCGTGTCGGCAAGCACAGGGGAAGTGCCAGCCAGAAAGCATGATGTTACTAGAAACACTATCCATCCCATAATTAGCCCCCTTTTTATTTTAAGCAGCTACAAAAATAATAATACTACTTCTTCAATATACAAGCACAATCTGCGCCGAAGTTTTAATCCATTGATATTACAAGGTGAATGGCGTCCTCGATCACCATCTGATTGACCAGTGTAAAGACTATCGACACCTCTGCCATCACTTGTCTTGCGCCTTTCCATCAGAAAACACCGTTAGGCTCATCCCTGGATCTCGTAGAAACGAGCCGACTATGAGCCTTTACAGGGATCGTGTCTCTCGTCCACCATCGAGTAAGACTCCAATAAGACGAAAATGGAAGTGAGCACTGCGGGAAATGGTGTCGGAAAATTTTACAGACAGAATGAAGCCGGCAAAAGTATTCCTTAAATACTCACAAAAACAATGGGTTGCAATATGGCATGCTTCTTGATAATCCAATAGTGGCATGGCACTTGAGCCACAAATTAGGCGCGCACCAGCGATGCGCTGGTGTCAGCACAAAGGTGGATGAAAT
>JAAYUJ010000376.1 GCA_012517775.1 Deltaproteobacteria bacterium | reverse complement strand
TTTTCAGAGCCTTAAGCTGCTTCTCGACAACTGTTTTTTCATCGTCGGTTATGATCTTGGGTAGCTCCTTGATGAGGAACACCTGGGCGTTGGGATGTTCGTAAATCTCATAGCCGACAGGGATAGTGTCCAACAAATCGCCTTCCGCCTTGGGAGAAAAGAAGTATTTGGACTTTCCCGTCTTGGTCCTTCCCTCGTGAAGCCAAAATAGGTCTTGCCTTTGCGGTTTGTATGCTGAATCGGCATCGATTGGATTCCTGATCATGGTTGGTACACTGGATTGTTCCTGACCCTATCGAGGCATTCGTCAAGGGACAAATTCTCCTCGGTCTTTGCCCACTGATCGATATGGCGCATGAACGCCAGATTAAACCTGTCACTGCCGATGAATTCAAGTCTCGCGAATTTAGTGTCGAAGAACTCGGTGATGCAGTTCGGTGCGGGGCAACGGTACTTTGCACACAGGTAGAAGTAGGATCGGTACCATTTTCCGAATATATCCAAGATGTAGTTCCGCCGCGTATCCTCAGAAGGTGGTTTGACGAACTCAAGCTTCAGGAGAGAATCGATAAGGTCGTTGGCCTTTTTCTGGACTTGTGCCTTCGTAGAATCCGAAACCTTCGGTTTAGACGGCTTTGAGGGGCTGTATCCCCACTGTTTTCTTGGCGGCATTTTTATCTGCTCCTGACCGATTCCGTGGTTTAACCCTCCTGGATGGCATGAGCAAGTGCAATTTCCTCAATCACCTCATGCGCAAATCGCCTCTTTTCATGCAATCATGACCCTGGCCGGCCTGTTTTCCAACGGCCGGATTGCGTCAAGTCGTTCCGACTATAATCCGAATCTGTCCATACGCCGGAAACACAGAAATTACTGAGACACTATCCAGCCAGTGTTTTGCAGAGCCCACTGGATTACATACGCAGAATTCGTATTCCCGTATAGAAAACCTTTGGGATAGTCAACGACCACCCTGACGATGTCACCATCCTTCACCGCAAGTCCACAAGAAGCTGAGTTCGGAGAAACGGCGGAGCGCGATACCGTACCTGCCGTCCCCAGCTTACTGACCCTAATCCGAATGGTCTCACCACTTCTGCCCAGATCCACCACGGTAACCGTAAACGCTTCAGGGTCGACATGCCCCACGATATCGGAGAAGGTATGAACCTGAAACTTCCAGATCGCCGCCTGTCCTGTGCTCAAGCCGCCTATCTCCGAACCATGAGAGTTCACGAGTACCTGTGCGTTCACGTTGTAGCGTCCGACAATGGTTGCTTGCGGCGAAGTCACACTCCCAGCGTTTGTACCGGGAGCTTCTCGATGCACCGCATAACCTGGCGCACCACTTCCTCCGTCCTCAGCGACGCAGATGGCAGCAACACCCATCAACCCCAGCAAGATGACCCCATATAATATGAACGGAAACAGTCTTCTGCTCAATGCCCGCCTCTCCCTGGAGAGCAACACGAAGATCATCCTTGAAGGAGAGGGATCTGCGATCTTCATCACATACTCCTTTCTGCCGATGTCCCTACCGGCCCCAATATCGCCCGTGTCCTGCGGGCACACTTCGCTTGATGTGACAAAACCAAGGCAAAAAATGTGCGTTTTGCAATTCTCAATCGTGTCGATTCATGCCAAACTTCCAAGGGGTGCGGCTCTTTTGAATAACGCCCATTCGTGAGCGGTTGTCGTGCTGCGGAAGCAAAAGTAGTGCCTGAGCAGTGATTGCGTTGATGCTCCCGGGTTTGGTGAAATGTCCAATAGGCATCGATGCCAGCACTCGATCGCAGGGAGAGAATCTTGAGGACTGCTTCGGCTCTTTTCAATCGCCACCGTGTCCCTGTGCGGTCCGATCCTTGATCAAATGCCTGCAGGCGCCCTCAATGATTCCAATGGCAATGGGGAGTCCCTCCGACCGGTATTGGTCGTATTCGAACATGGGCACGTATTTTGTGAGACAGCCGGTGCACTTGTCCACCGCCTTGCAATTGTCCGAGCTCAACTGGTGAAGGATGGCACTTTGGCGCAATCCCCGAGCCACCTCGGAGGCCTCTCCCTGCAGAATTTTGCGTGCCCTTTCAGCCACCCATTTCTCGGCCTCAAGACTTCCAACGGCATGGAAGCCATAGGCCGCTTTCCAC
>JAAYUJ010000375.1 GCA_012517775.1 Deltaproteobacteria bacterium | reverse complement strand
GGAGCAAAGGCCGTCGGGATTGGAATCCTGACCTTCTTATGACTAAAAGAAAGACTTGATGAAGGGAATGACTGCGACGAGCATCGGTGCAACGGCCAGGGCCGGCAAGAAACTGGCGAGCCGGACCTCTTTCACACTGAGCAGCTTAAGCCCGATTCCGACAATAATCAGTCCCCCGGTTGCAGTCATCTCCACAATCATCGGGTCGGTCAATATCCTGGAAAAGATTCCAGCGAAAAGAGTGATGCCTCCCTGGTACACGAGAACGCTCACCACTGAAAGAGAAACACCCCAGCCGAGACTGGCGGAAAAGGCGATGGAAGCGAATCCATCGAGGATGGACTTGAGGGCCAGCAGGCGATAGTCCCCCGAAAGCCCGTCCTGGATGGAGCCCAGGATTGCCATGGGGCCGATGCAAAAGACCAGGCTCGCAGTGACGAAGCCTTCGGCAAAACGGCTTTTTTGCCCCTCCAGCGTCTTTCTGGAAAGAGTGGACTGAAGGAAAGTCCCGAGCTGTACCAGTCCATCGTGAATTCTCAGGACCTCACCCAGGATGCCCCCAATGAGAACGGCTCCCAGCACAATGAGAATGTTCTTCGTCTCGAGGGCCATTTGCATTCCTACGAGAAGAGTCAGGAGGCCGAGGCCTTGAAGGACGATTTCCCGGATTCTTTCCGGAAGCCTGGAGCCAACGGAAACTCCGACGCAGCTGCCGGCCAGTATGGTTCCCACATTGATCAAGGTGCCGAGCATTCCATTTGCTCCCGTCTGGAGGATATGCCGGTTCCATGCCACATGATTCAACCCTCAACCCTCTGAAGGGTTTGCATCCTTTCGATCAGGGGAGGATGGGAATAATGAAACAAGACATATAAGGGATGAGGATTCAAATTGGCAAGATTATCATCTGCCAGCCGCCTGAAAGATGCCATTAAAGGTGCCGTGGCTCCGAGGAACCCGGCGGCGAAAAGGTCCGCCCGGCGCTCGAAATGTCTGGAAAGAGCCATGTAAGCAGGCTGGAGGAAGAACCCCACTTTCTGCCAGAAGACACTCAGCAGGAAGAGGCCGATATAGGGCTTGGGAAGGCTGAAGTCAAATGTCTCGTAAAGCGCTTCCCAACGCAGGAGAAGATGCGTTGCATAGAACCCTGAAAAGAGGAGAACTTCAAAGAAGAGAAGCTGTTTCACCAGGTGCCTCTCCTTGAGATGTCCGACTTCATGGGCCAGAATGGCCAGTATCTCATCGTGGGGGTGAGACTCGATGAGAGTGTCAAAAAGAACAATCTGTTTCCTTTTGCCGATCCCCGTGAAGTACGCATTGGTGTGGCGACTTCTAAGCCCTGCGTTCATCTGAAGAATCCGTTTGACCTCCATTCCGTTTCTTTCCATGAGATCCGTAATCTTTTCAGCGAGGACTTCGTCCTGGACAGGTTCAAACTTGTTGAACAGCGGAGCAATGAGCAGAGGGTAGAGCTCCACGAGGGCAATCTGTACGGCGGAAACGGTCAGGAACCCCCAAACCCACCACAGATCGGGAGAGAGCTCTATGATCCAGAGTATGAGGCATAGAATTACGGAGACAATAAGAGCGGAGAGGAATCCAAGCTTGAACTGGTCAGCCAGCCAGAGGCCCGGAGTGCTCCGATTGAACCCGTATGCCTCCTCCAGGAAGAATGTGTATCTGTAGCTGAAAGGGAGGTGGATGAGGTGCAGGATGGCTGCTGGAATGAGAAAGAACATGATACCGGCGAAGAGGTAAGGAATTTCCCAGTAGGAGAAAAGCGATTCCAGACCTGTCAGAGCTCCCAGAAAGAGAATGGCGAGGAGGGCAATTTCCGAGATGATCTCCTCGAATACTCCCAGACGGCTCTTGTCCAACGCGTAACGGGCAATGTGCGCCATCTTCGCTGAGTCGATCCATCCCTCGAATTCCTTCGGAACCTTTCCGAGGTTGGCGAGAACGTAACTGCGGTTGATTCCCTCCAGTCCGAGATTTGCAAGAACCTGAGCGCCATATGCCGCTGCGAAGAGAGCCAGCAGGAGATGCGAATCCTTCATCACCAGTCCGATCGCCCCATGATGAGAACCGGGAGCCGCGGGGATTGACGGAGCAACCCTGTGCCGGCCTTTTTCCGCACCACGAAGGGCACGAAGGGTACGAAGAGCACAAAGCAGAAAAAGTACACAAAGACTTGCGTGACGAATCTTGCATAAAGAGCAAGAAAGCACGTGATAGTAGTATGACGGGAACAGACTGACAAAAACATCCCTGGACAAACGCTGCCAATAGCAAGAAAGCGGCATGGAACATGGCCGCAGAGGCGAAGCTCAAGGGGCCTTCCTGCCATGAGGTTTGGCCAAAATAGTCCAACAGTTGCCGAAAAGAAAGGGAAAACGCACCAATATGATGAAGGTGGTGGGATACAGATGCTCACACGATTGATTTCTGCATGATGCGTCATTATCATTCTATTCAAGTGATTATAAGCTGTAATGGTCATGCAGTTGAAACGGGTTTTTAGAGTCTTCATGATGAAGGAGTCAGTGCCATGGCAATATTCAAGTGCAACAGTTGTGGAAATACAATCGACGTAGTCTCGCCGCCGGATGTCTGCCCGGCTTGCCATCAGAAATGTGAGTTCGTGGATGTCACCTGTTATATTCCCGATTGCGGCGGCCCCGGATCAAAGAATATCAATGAGCAGGTTTACCAGACGAGCTACAAGACAGACAAGAAATAGCCGAGGCCGTGTTGGATTAACCGTGCGTAGACTTCTCCCGTAACTGGAAAAAAGCGGTTTATTTAAAGGCAAAGGGCGCGGTAGTCCTGAGGATACCGCGCTGAGCAGATCCGCTGTGTGACGAATTCTTTCGTTTTTCGAAAAGGACTTCTCGACCTCGCGATCAGTTAGTTCCCTCAATGTATTCAATCTAATTCTCCGCTCCATTCCAATTCAGACTCTGTTCCATGGAAATGTTCCCGGTCAAACGCCGGGTTCCGGCAAGGCTGACTCTCGGGACTGTGTCAGAAAGGGGGCAGTAATTGGGCTTTTGGAGTGCCTTGACCGGCACATGACCGTGTATAACTTTAGTTCAGGCATAAATTGGACGCAGAAGGGTTTTCACGATTGTCTCGGTCACTTTTGGTGCTGAGTAACCTGAGACGGAGTAATCATCAGAGCTTTGTTCGACCTGTATGGAGTCGAGACGACTGAGTTGGACTTTGCCGGAGAAAATAATGGGAACGAAGTGATTCCGTGATGTTCATTATGCATCCCGGAAAGGAGCAAGAGCGATGAAAGACAAACGCAGCGCACATCTCAAAGTTCAGGAATTCTGTGACTGCTACGCTACAACGGATCCCCTGAAGGAGATGTCCCTTGTCAACGGAGAAACGGATAAGGAAGAAGGGGCTCTGAAGTGGATTGCACTGGCTGTCTTGCATGGAGTCAATGCCAATGCCAAATCGATTACCCTCTCCAAAGGGAGGGATGGCCAGGTAAAAGTCATGGCAAAATACCGTAAATCGGAACTACCCTCACCGAGTACGGAGGTTGCCGGCAAGGTGATTGAAATACTCCGGGAGATCACCCACATCGAGGAATCGAAAGGCAAGACTCCGTTTGCATTGGGAATTCGAGAAGGCAGCCTGGATTTGAAGGTGAAAATAGAAGAGAAGGATGGAGAGGAGACGGTCAGCATCAAATTCCCGAAGTAAGTCGGAGTGCTTTTGCTTGGGATGATCAAGGAAAACAGGGGAATCCAAGTACCCTGGCCGATTTTGGTCCATGCTTCATTAAGCGGGAAACAGGTCGGGATTCCATTAACGGCGGCGGAATGTCGGGTAAGACCCCCGACCTGCGAGGCCCCAGTTGTCTTTTCATCAATTATGGTGCCCCGAAGGTGCATGAGGGGCTGCTACAGGAAATCCATCAGATTCAAATCATCGATCATGGCTGTTGCGCTCAGGCATGCTTCTAAAGCCGTCTGCTTTTGCTGAAGCAGGATGATCAGTTCCGCCGTGTCTGCGGCCTCGAGTTCGGACAGCCGGTTCGCCTTACTGAGGCTGAGTGCATCCAGCGCTTCCTGCTGGCTCTTCATATCGCCGAGACGAACGGCGAGCACGCTCCTTTGAGACTGAACATGCTCCAGAGCGCCATCGAGGTTTGTCAGGACAGTCTGAATGGCAGAGGTGTCTTCTGCCTCGATAGCCTCTCGAAGTGACCACAGCTCCACAAGTATGTTGGTCGTCGGTGTATCCGCGGGGTAGTTGAATACGTCCTCGCCATTCAGATTGATAATGGATGTCTTGTTCGTTCCCGTCCGGACCTTGAGTTCCCCTTGATCACCATTGTATGTCACAGCTCCCGTAGCGTCATCCTGGGTAAAAAGATCGCTCGGGGAGGGATCTGCAAGACCGCTGAACAAGTAGCGGCCATCGTACTCTGCATTGGCAATTTCAAGGGCATCTTTTACGATCTGTTCGCTCATCGTCACATTGGCGGCATGCTCCTCATCCGTGCCTTGGGTGATAGCGGAATTGGCGATATCCGTTGCTTCCATTATGAGATCGGAGAGACGATCGAGATAGAGATCCGTCATATTCCCCCAGGAGAGGCCGAACTGAATATTGTTCTCAAAGGTTTCAATGGCCCGCAAACCCTGCTTCAGGTCCATGGCTGCGGCCCATGCATCCGGATCGTCGGAGGGTGAGAGGAGCTTCTTCTCGGAAGAGAGCATGGTAGTGAGTCGGTCGATGTCCACCTGTTTCCGGTTGATTTCCCGGATGGCACCTTGATGGGCGATGGCAAAAGATATTCGCATGTTGTTTCCTCAATAGCTAGGAAATATCAAGGATTGTGTTCAGCATTTCCACGGTTGTATTGATGATCTTCGCGGCTGCCTGGTAAACCTGCTGGTGCTTCAGAAGATCGACCATTTCCTCGTCAAGGGACACTCCGGACACGGATTGCTGCTGTGACTCAAGCTCGCTTCGAAGTGCCTCGTAGTAGTCGACCTTCGTCTCTGCATCCTCGATGTCGGAGCCGATCTGCGACTGTATGTCCGCCAGGTAATCAGAGAATCGAGTGGTGGAAGAGGTGAAGGACACTTCTTGATCCTGGAGGTTGGATATTAGCAGAGCACGGTCCGAGAGCTCCGAAGAGTTCAAACCGTCGAGGAAATCGGCTGACATGGCGATGTCGCCGGCATCCGAACCTGTGAAAACAAATGGCTCCGCAGGGTCCGAGGTGGGGTTGTAGATCCCGTTCACCTGCTCGATGAGAGTGCTCGTGAATTCATTCAACCGCTCCATGTAGTCCTGGATGTCGTCCTGGGCTGTCATCAAGCCTCCGAGCTCCCCTCCTGAGACGGTATCGGTCGTGAGAGTCGTCCCTCCGTCATAGGCTGTGAAAGTGACTTCTCCAGTGCCATCGTTATACTGGAGAGGGGTGGCATTCGTCTGAGCTCCCGAAACCAGGGTTACTGAAGTGCCGTTCTCGGAAAAGCTGACGGTGACGGACCCATTGGTCTCTTGACTGAATTTGATGGGAACGATCTCCGCCAGGTCCTTCAAGGCCTGGTAACGGGTATCCCTCAAATTATTGGCGGAGTAACCGGATGACTCGTTCCGCATGATCTGAAGGTTCAATTCGGCAATTTGTTCAAGAAGAGAGTTGGCCTCATCGGTAGTTCCCTCCATCTGTTCCGGGAGCTGAGTATTTGCCAGAGCATCCAGATCGTCATATGTGGCGCGGATATCCTGAACAAGACTTTCCGTGGCTGAGTAGACGACAGCCTGCTCCGTAATCCCCTCGGGATTCTGGACCAGCGTATCCCATGCGTCCCAGAAATCCCCGAGGGCCTGGGAAATGCCGGTGCTACCGTCGTCTGAAAAACTGGCCTGCGCTATGGTGAGCTGGGTTGTGAGGGTGTTGTATTGAGATTCCCCCGACATACTGTTGAGCAGGCTTTGTTCAATGTATCCATCCCGCATCTGAATGATTGAATCGACACTGGCACCTGTTCCGAGCCATCCCGCATGCGTTTGGATGGAAAGATTGGTGGTGAGGACCGCTTTCTGGCGGGCATAGGACGTGTTTTCAGCATTGGCGATATTGTTCGACGTGACCTGCATCTGAACCTGGGTGTTCATGAGTGTGCTCTTCGCCGTTGCCAGGGTCAGGGATAAGCCTGCCATTTTCATACCTCCTTGCTGAAGGTGAGGCCCCTGGGGGGCAGGGCAGCCTTGTGCGGAGCCGGGCCAAAAGGATTTCCGTAGGTGGACGGACAAAAAAGTGTCATGAGACCCTGCCAATACTCCAAGGTGCCTTGAATAAATAACTGATTGAGGTGATTGGCCTTCTTTACTTCCGCCAGAGTGACCTTGAGAGCAGCCAGCTCAGGGTGGTCCTGCTTGGTCCCGGACTCGCCGGCGAACGATTGCAGTTCTTTCATCCTGGATCCAAGTTCCTGCACCAGCGCCATCTTTTCGGGAAGCATCTCCATCAGTTCTTGGGTTCGAAATCCCTTGAGAATTGCTGTTTCTTTCTGCAGCGTCGCCAGCAGTTCCCTGGCAACGGAGTGGCATCCCCTGGCGATGTCTCCGTATGGGTGATCGCTTGTCCCGACTTCCTGCTTCCTTGCTCCCATCAGTCTTGACCTCCTTGACCTCCCTGACCATCGCCTTCACGAGGGTGATAATCGGTTTATCGGCTTTCACGAGGAAATTCTTGAGCTCAATGCTTTTACGAATCATCCGATACCCGTTTCGTCACAAGAGAGAAGCGATGTGCTTCCGGATGACGCCTCCAGCTATTGATGATCTCATCTGTGCGGTGTTTGAGCACAATCACCTCCGGGCCCCTGATGCATTGATGCCAGGAGCCAGCGATCTATGGAGAAGCTGTGAAAGGCCGATC
>JAAYUJ010000042.1 GCA_012517775.1 Deltaproteobacteria bacterium | reverse complement strand
GTAGAAGAAATAGCCTGCAATCACCAGAAAAGTGAATGCCACTACATAAAAGATCGGGGAGGCAAAAAGAGTATACAACTCCTTACGATAGACAGGCCAAAAACCTTTCATGACTGCGGTTCCTCCTCGGGAGAATCGGTATTCTCTTCAGTAACAAGCTGCATGAAAATCTCCTCCAGACTCAAATCCACTAGCTTCATCTCGAGCAAGTCCGCTCCACGATGAACCACTGCCCGTGCAATATGGGGTCGCAGATCACGGGATCGATCCGTCTCAACACGTAATCGATCCTCTCCCGCCGGGTCGACGGCGACACTTTCAACACCTTCCATCCCTTGAAGCACAGGGATCAGGTCAGTGACGTCCCCTTTGACCTGCAGACATATTTGGGAGGACTTCTGCAGTTGCTGTGTCAAATTGGATGGAGAATCGGTTGCTACAATCTGTCCTTTGTTAATGATCATGACACGTTGGCAAATCTGGGCAACCTCGGGCAGAATATGGCTGCTGAGCAGGATCGTGTGGTTCTCGCGCAACTCCTGAATGACCTTTCGGATCTCTATGATCTGAGACGGATCCAAGCCGATGGTGGGCTCATCAAGAACGAGCACCGGGGGGCTGTTCAGGAGAGCCTGTGCGAGTCCCACCCGCTGTCTGAAGCCTTTGGACAGGTGGCCGATGATTCGATGGGCGACCTTATCAAGCCCGCACACGGCAATCACCCTCTGAATTTCAGCTTCCACTCTCTTGGGCTCCACCCCCTTGGCACTCGCGGCAAACCGCAGGAATCCCCCTACAGGCAGTTCTCCATAGAGCGGAACATTTTCAGGCAGATATCCAACTACCCTTCGCACCTCGAGTGATTGTTCAAAGCAGTCCATCCCCCCGACCCGGGCAACACCACTCGTCGAAGGCATAAAGCAGGTCAGGATCCGTATGGTGGTGGACTTCCCTGCCCCGTTGGGCCCCAGGAACCCGACAACTTCCCCCTTCTGGACCTGGAAGGTCACATCCCTGATGGCCGGCAGCGAACCATAATACTTTGTCAATCCTTCGGCTTCAATCATAAGCCCAAACCCTTTATCCTCTCATGTTCCTTTTCATGACTGCCCTCGTGTCGTCTGGAACGATGCAAGCACAATGAGCACGTCAGGTCAAGCCTCAAGCGAACACCATGAGGAGCAGCGGCACATTCCTCAGCCATCACCTCTCCGCAGGGTGCCGTAGCCGAATCCGTCAAAAGACTATTGCATATGGATTTGAAGTGGTTGGTTTTCGCGGACAGTTTTTGTTCCCAAGGAAGATGCACACGCTTGACACAAATATTCGTGGAGCTCTCCATCCGGAAGAATCAGCAGCAGCCGACTCCTTACCGGCATTGCCCTCTTGCAATGAGGACAGTACAGGGCGGTAGCCCTGAAGTCTTCATATTGGCTTCTTTTTCCTCCATGCGCCCACACAGCGATTCACCTCGTTCATGCTCTTCTCTTGTCAGGAGATCAGGAGTGAGCCTCACGCGAGGCACCAGCCGCACTGCCGCCATCGGCGGTCTTCTTGCGGTGCCATGGCCACTTCCTCACCTTGCCTTCGTTCCTTCCCTTTTCCAGTTCCAAGAATTCGCGCAGCAACTCCTCCTGGCGAGGAGTGATCGACTTCGGTATCTTCACC
>JAAYUJ010000374.1 GCA_012517775.1 Deltaproteobacteria bacterium | reverse complement strand
GCCCGGAAAACGCAATACCTCTCGATATGTCGGCCGCCGAGGATCGCATTCGTGCCATGGCCGCGAAAACCAATGAGCCACAGTCAACTCGGATTTTCCACTAATCCTTCCAAGAGATTGTTGATCTAATTGGTATCCTTCGTGCCCATTGGAACACCCTGGATGTGGAACAGATGCGCCGATAGGTGCAGTCCGTATTTCTTGTGTGCTAACCCTGGTCGTTAGTGGAATCCCGGCTTGCCGAATGGCGGGGGACTGTGAAAAGGAGAAGCCCGGGAGGGGCAATCCCGGGCTTGAACAAAGAGGAGTAGGGTTTGAAAGATGCTTTGAGCTTCACTTATCCGTTTGATTGATCGTCATCCTTGTGTTTTTCCTGAAGGGATTTCTTTATTCTCTGGAGGCTGCTCTTCCAAATCTTTTGACGATGAGGATCTAATGGGTATCCTCCTCGCTTTTCCGTGTCCATGTTCTGGATTTGTTTCACAAAAAGGGATACATGGTGGCATGTTGATCAGATTGGATTTACTTTGGGGCAGTCCTCCGCCTGTTGGCAGGATGGACACTGCCATGAACCATGCAGGAGTGGATTGTTTTTGTGTGCAAGTCAATCAGGAGAGAAGCGATGACCCATTATCTGCAGACATTGCGGGAGATGCGCGAACGGGCGATGCAGGGAGGTGGCAGTGAACGGATCGCGCAGCAGCATTCAAGAGGTAAGATGACCGCCAGGGAGAGACTGGCGTTACTGCTTGACGAAGACACATTTCAGGAACTGGGTGCGCTGGCGACTCACAACATCACCGATTTCGGCATGGACAAGAATCGCGTTCCAGGCGACGGGGTGGTGACAGGCTTTGGAAAAATCAATGGACGACGTGTTGCTGTCTTCGCACAGGATTTCACGTTTGTAGGAGGATCCTTTTCGGAGGTGCAGTCCCACAAGATCTGCCGCATTCAGGATGTGGCACTGGAAAGCGGGATACCCATCATCGGATTGAATGATTCCGGTGGTGCCCGTATTCAGGAAGGCTTTCGAAGTCTTGCTGCCTACGGTGAAGTATTTGTGCGCAATGTACTCTCCTCGGGGGTTATCCCGCAAATATCCGTGATGCTTGGCCCATGCGCGGGCGGTTCAGTCTATTCGCCTGCCCTTACAGACTTCGTGATCATGGCCCGGGGGATCAGCTACATGTTCATCACGGGCCCCGACGTGATCAAGGCCGTTACCGGCGAGGAAGTGAGTTTTGGGGATCTGGGGGGTACTCTTGTACACAACAGCAAGAGCGGGGTTGCGCACATTCTTGCGGAGAGCGATCAGGAATCCATTGAACTGGTGAAGCTGCTTCTGAGCTACCTGCCTCAAAACAACACGGAGGATCCGCCTCAGGTTGCCCGTTACGACTCGCCGGACCGAATGGAGGAATCCCTCAATACGATTGTTCCGGAGGATGAGAACGAACCCTATGACATGCACCATGTGATTGAAGCTATCGTGGATCATGGGAGCTTCTTTGAAGTGCATCCGTACTATGCCCGCAATGCCATAGTCGGATTCGCCCGCCTCGACGGATACTCCGTGGGCGTCGTGGGAAATCAGCCGGCCCACCTCGCCGGCGTGCTGGACATCGATTCGAGCGACAAGATTGCCCGCTTTGTGCGCATCTGCGACGCCTTCAATATCCCCATCATCACTTTTGTGGATACACCGGGTTACCTGCCCGGTCTCGATCAGGAGCATTACGGGATCATCCGTCACGGTGCCAAAGTGATCTATGCCTATTGTGAAGCGACCGTCCCCAAGATTTCCATCGTGACGAGAAAAGCCATTGGTGGTGCCTACATTGCGATGAGTTCCCGACAGATGCGCTGCGATCTGGCCTTTGCCTGGCCGACCGCCCAGATTGCGGTAATGGGGGCGGATGGGGCCGTGCGCATCCTGCGCAAACGGGAGCTTGCAACAGCAGATGATCCGGTGGCTCTCGAGCGCAAATTTGTAGAAGAGTATCGGGAGAAGTTCTTCAACCCTTACATCGCGGCCAATGTCGGGCAAATCGATGAGGTCATCGAGCCGAGGGAGACACGGCCGCGCCTGATTCGAGCCCTGGAGGTCCTGCGGACCAAGGTGAAACAGAACCCGCCCAAGAAGCATGGATTGATGCCGGTTTAGGAAAGCGCTCCCGGAGGGTGTTTGGAGGAAAAAGGTGGAATCTCTCAAAATCGGGATACAACTCACCGTGTATGGTATGGGACTGGTTTTTCTGCTGTTGGCCCTCATGGCTTTTCTCATCACGATGCTGGTCAAATTCGACCGTTCAGAGCCTGTGAGCGAGAAGCCTTCCGCACCGCGTTATCCCGCCGGCCTGGATGCCGACGCCCTGGCGGCTGTCGCCATTGCAGTGGCCATGCATCAGGCCGTTTTACGCAAGGAGGCTGCTCCGGCCATGCGAAAGCATATGCCCGGGACGCTTCCGAGTCGATGGGTCAGCGTTGGAAGAACTCTGCAGAACAGTACGTGGCAGCCTGATCGGAGGAGCTCGTGAGACGATATACACTGGAGATCAAAGGCAAGGAATATGTCATCGATGTGCAGGAGCTGTCGGCGGACAGGTTCCGCGTGATTCTCGGGGAACAGGCATTGGAGGTTCAGGTGGCCTCCCACGAAGATCTTGCGCCATCGCCCATCACCCCTGGAGTCATTTCCATGGGCCCCGGGGATGAGGCGGTTATCGCCAGACCGCAGGCTTCCTACCGCCCCCCTGATCCCTCCACTCTGGGCAGTCCCCCCAGAGTACGGACCCCGCCTCAGCCTGCCAAGCCTTTCTTGCCGAGTGACGGGCTCCGCGTCGAAGTCATTGCCCCCATGCCGGGTGTCATCCAATCAGTGGAAGTCAAAGTGGGAGACGAGGTGCAACACGGTCAGACCTTGGTGGTGCTTGAAGCCATGAAGATGAAGAATGCAATCCGTTCCTCCAGGCAGGGCGTGGTAGGAGAAGTGCTGGTGCAGCCGGGCCAGTCCGTGGGCTATGGCGATATCCTGCTGAAGTTCGAGGAGGTGTCCAAGTGAGCGTCTCCTTCGAGCAATTGCTGCAAGGCCTGCAAAACACATCGCCCGGCTCTCTTCTGATGATCGCCGTGGGATGTCTCCTCATTTATCTGGCGGTCGTCAAGGAGTATGAACCGATGCTGCTCCTTCCCATCGGGGCCGGGGCGATTCTCGCCAATTTGCCCCTCTCGCCCATGATCGCCCAGGATGGCATGTTCGATGTCCTGAAGAAAGCCGGGGTGGACAACGAACTCTTTCCCCTCCTGGTTTTCATCGGAATCGGCGCTATGACGGATTTCGGTCCTTTGCTGGAAAATCCCCGGATGATGCTCCTTGGAGCTGCAGGGCAGTTCGGGATTTTCGGTACCCTGATGCTGGCTCTCCTCCTCGGTTTCGATCTCAATGAAGCGGCATCCATTGGTATCATCGGCGCCATTGACGGCCCCACGTCCATTTATGTGAGCAATCTGCTGGCACCTCACATGCTTGGGCCCATCGCTGTGACCGCCTACAGCTACATGTCTCTGGTGCCCATCATCCAGCCACCCATCATGCGCGCCCTGACCTCCCGAAGGGAGAGGACCATACGGATGCCTTACACGTCGAGAAATATCAGCCGTCGCACCCGTATCATCTTTCCTCTCGCAGTCATCATCGTGGTTGGCAGTTTGGTGCCCATGGCCATTCCCCTCATCGGCACACTGATGTTCGGCAACCTCCTGAGGGAATCGGGCGTGGTCGAGCGGTTGACCGGGGCGTCTTCCAATGAAATTGCCAATATCGTCACCCTTTTTCTTGGGCTGGCCGTGGGTTCGACCATGCGGGCAGAAACGTTTCTTCAGATACAAACCCTCGCGATTCTCGGCCTGGGTATCCTGGCGTTCGGTCTGGACACGGCTGCGGGATTGTTGTTCGCGAAGTTTCTCAACCTCATGAGCAAGGGGAGATTCAATCCTCTTCTGGGGGCGGCGGGCATCAGCGCATTTCCCATGGCTGCCCGTGTCGTGCAAAAGGTAGGACACGAAGAGGACTTCGAGAATTTCCTCCTCATGCACGCCATGGGCGCCAACACCGCAGGCCAGATCGCAAGCGTCGTTGCGGGCGGCGTTCTTCTCGCCCTGCTGGGAACGCATTGAACCGATTGCATTCTGCGTAACGGGGCGCTTTCTCGATAAGCAATTCGAGATTCACATCCCGAGAACCTTTGCGCCGCAGTGTCGTGTATGCAAACCGACCTGCAAAGCTGTCGTTGCCTGGAATTATTGACAGAATGCGAAGTGGGATTGTAGCGTGTCGGAATCAAAAAGGATGATTCCTCTCATTTCCTGTTTTTCAATGCAGTCTCGAAGGGGTTGTTGAACACGGTTTTCTTTTCCGATGGCTTCCTGTTTCGGGATGGCGGAGATGATAGGGGTTCCCCGGTAGCCGGCGTTCTCCTGGAATCCGCTGACAGCTTCATGGAAAGGGAAATGCGTTTTCTTTCCATGTCCACCTCGAGGACGGTGACGTTTACTCTCTGGTGCACACGCACCACCTCCCTCGGGTCTTTGACAAAATGATCCGAGAGCTCACTCACGTGCACCAGGCCATCCCGATGGACCCCGATATCCACGAATGCACCGAAGGCCGTCACATTGGTCACGATTCCGGGCAGTCTCATTCCGGGCACCAGGTCCGAGGGTTTTTCGACTCCCTGGGCAAAGGAAAAGGAATCGAACTGCTCACGGGGATCGCGGCCCGGCTTGGCGAGTTCCGCGAGGATATCCAGAAGAGTGGGCAGTAGAGCCTCTTCAGTCACGTAGAGGGAGGGGTCGATTCTGTCTCTGAGTGAGGCTTTGCTCATGAGGTCCATGACCGTGCAGTTTTGGTCCCGGGCCATCTTCTCGACAATGGCATAGGATTCGGGGTGAACGGCGCTGGCGTCCAACGGGTTCTCTGCGTTCCGCAACCGCAGAAACCCCGCTGCCTGCTGAAAGGCTTTCGGGCCGAATCGGGGTACCTTCTTCAAAGCATCTCGCGAAGAAAACGGACCGTTCTCATCGCGCCAGGCTATGATATTTCTGGCCAGTCGAGGACCGATCCCCGAAACACGGGCAAGGAGTTGGGGGCTGGCTGTGTTGACCTCGACCCCCACAGCATTGACGCAGCTCGTGACCACATCGTCCAGGCTCTTTCTCAATTCCGTCTGATCCACATCATGCTGGTACTGACCGACTCCGATGGATTTGGGATCGATCTTCACAAGCTCCGCGAGGGGATCCATAAGGCGGCGACCAATAGATATGGAGCCGCGAATCGTGACGTCATGGTTGGGGAATTCCTCCCGGGCGATATCCGATGCCGAATAGATGGATGCCCCGCTTTCGTCCACCATGATGACCTGAATATTTTCGGAGAGCCGGAGACTGCGGATAAAGGATTCCGTCTCCCTGCCGGCTGTCCCGTTCCCTATGGCGACGGCTTCGACCTGGAAGTCGGCGACGAGGGTACGAATCCTCGCTCCAGCAGCAGTGGAGGATTGTGCTCCAGAGTGGGGGTGGATCGTCTCATGGTGGAGGAGTTTTCCCTGGGGATCCAAACACACCAGTTTGCATCCTGTCCGAAATCCCGGGTCGACGGCCATGACTCTCCTGGAGCCGAATGGAGGCGCCATCAGGAGATGGCGCAGGTTATCGGCGAAGACCTGGATCGCCTCCGTGTCCGCACGTCCCTTGGCCCACTGCATGGTTTCCGTTTCCAGGGAAGGGGCGAGGAGTCTTTTGTAACTGTCGTGGAGAGCGTTTTCGACCTGTTGGGATGCGGGAGAGTCTCCGCGCAGGAAGAGTGTCCGCAACAAAAGGAGGGCATCCTCCTCGGCCGGTTCCACATGGACCGTGAGAAAACCTTCCTTTTCTCCGCGGCGTGCCGCCAGGATCCGATGCGAGGGAGCCGCCGCGACGGGTTCCTGCCAGTCGTAATAATCCCGATACTGGATGCTCTCCTTTTCTTTTTCAGCAAGGACCCTGGATCGTATGATTCCCGAGCCGGTGAACAACGTTCGGAGGCCGGTTCTTGCCGCAGCGTTCTCGTTGATCCATTCGGCAATGATATCCCGCGCTCCTGCCAGGGCTTCATCCTCAGACGTGATCCCCTTTTCAGAGTCGAGGAAAGGCTTCGCTTCACGGCGCGGGTCCAAAGTGGCATCCTGGGCGAAAAGCAGGACAGCGAGAGGCTCAAGACCTCTCTCCCTGGCAATGGAGGCTCTGGTACGGCGCTTCGGCCTGAAAGGAAGATAGATGTCCTCCAATTCTCCTGGCAATTGGGCACCCAGGATTTTCTCCCTCAGGTCTTCCGTCAGCTTTCCCTGGTCTTCGATGGATTTCAGGACGGTCGCTTTGCGTCTGTCCATAGCATCCAGTTGAGCCAGTCGATCCCGGATGGAAGCGACCGCAGCCTCGTCCAAGGACCCTGTGGCTTCTTTGCGGTATCGAGCGATGAAAGGAATGGTGGCTCCCTCCTCCAGGAGTTGAGCCGCCGAGCGCACCTGGTGAAGAGAAAGTTGAAGTTCACGGGCTATCGTGGATATATGTTGTTCGATCATGGTCTCTCCCGGGGTTTTTTGCATGAGATGGCCCGGGTCTCTCCTCAATCGGTCATGAGAGATCACGGCAGACTTCTGGATAGTCTGCTTGAGGCGCCTTTGTCAAAAGCAAACATCAAGGCATATGCGCAGCGGTTTAGCAGTAGCGTTCCACCGACCGGTGTGAGCAC
This sequence comes from Deltaproteobacteria bacterium, assembly GCA_012517775.1. GTDB lineage: Bacteria > Desulfobacterota > Syntrophobacteria > Syntrophobacterales > Syntrophobacteraceae > JAAYUJ01. Next base: position 9,676 of record JAAYUJ010000374.1, on the reverse strand, counting down.
TGTCCACGAAAATCGTTCGCGCTTGCCTTAACCGGTGTGCGAAGAGTGCCGGACCCAAAGGCTTTTCAGACGGAAGACAAATGGAAGGAGGACATGATAAGGAAAAAGCATGCTGAAAGCGCCGGTTCATCGACCGGGCCTCACCATTTCCATATGGAAGGCTGGATAAGCTGCGCTCCGTTCGAGCGGTTGCTCAATATCACCATAGTGGTTGCAGGAGACGGTCGTGCGACGCTGACCATGCCGTATCTCGTCGATTATGCCAACGGGGCGGGGTTGATGCACGGAGGAGCGTTGGTGAGCCTGGCGGACACCGCTGTGGTGATGGCGATCAAGAGCCTCATTCCCCCCTGTTCGCATTTTGCCACTGTTTCTCTGGAAACCCGTTTCTTCTTGCCGGTCAAGAAGGGGACCGTTACGGCAAAGGCGGAAGTGGTGAGTCGAGAAGGAGTCGTCCTGAAAGGGCGTGCAACGGTCTTCGACGAAGAGGAAAGGACCGTTATGGAATTTGCGTCCGTTTTCAGAATTGCCAGAGATCCCACCATCCGTGGTATCACCTTTGAAAACGGTATATCAACAGAGTGAATTCATAAGGCCCGCAAGGCCGACCTCAAGTGAATATCCGGTTCGAAGACTCCAGTTCTCATTGCCGTGGATATCGAATCGACCCCGCGGTGCTCTGTGTGATGAAAAGATTGTGCCGAAAATGGACTGGATGACAGGTCGGTATTCACCTGCCGATAAGAAGGCATCGGGCATGGAAACTCGACCTGCCATCTCTTTTACGGGGGTGAATCGGCTGTGATTCATGCCCCGTCATCCAGGCGATGAGTGCATCCATCTGCGGGTGTTGCACTGAGGCGGAATTTCACCCTCAGTAGGGGCGTCTTCCACCACCACCTCCGCCGCCTCCACGGCCTCTACCGCCGAAGTGCCCTCCACCGCCTCCGCCTCGGCTTCTGCGGTCCTCACGGGGCCTCGCTTCATTGACTTTAAGGAGATAACCGCCAAGCTCCTTACCGTTCAGACCGTCGATGGCCGCCTTGGCTTCGGCTGCGTTGGGCATCTCGACGAACCCGAAGCCCTTTGACTTGCCGGTGTAGCCGTCTGTGATGATCCTTGTCGAGGTCACCTCTCCAAAGCTCTCAAAGGCATGCTTCAGTTCTTCTTCGGTCGTCTTGAAGGATAAGTTGCCTACGTAGATGTTCATGTTGCTTCCTTTCCTGGGTGAAGTGAGACCTGAAGCCGCCCGGAATAGCCTAGCCGTCCTCAAGACCACGGTTGACACGGTCACGAAGGGTTGCTCTCATCAGTCTGAAACACCGCCGCAATCCCGGGATACTCTTTTCCGGGAGGGAGGATTCAAGAGGTCAATGGAAGAGGGCGGGGGGAAAATCGGTTAGTTAAGAAAAAAGGAAAACCCGGCGATGCATAAGGCAGATCCACCTTAAGGCAGGTCATCGGGAATAGCAAGCTTCAAAAGATACCCTGACACATCCTCCAGATGCGACTTCCGGGTGAGGCAAACGGGTGAGCACCGGCCGGATCAGGGAAGGTAAAGGAGACGATAATCGAGATATGAGCTTTTCACGAGCTGTCATCTCACATTCTCGGAAATGACCCTGATTCGGTAGGATCCGCCATACGAAAGTTTCGGATCAGATCTGTCGGTCCCCACCGATGCGCACGCTGCCATCAGAGCTAAAAGTACAAGAATCAGAGATAGAATCTTCATAACACTCCATTCCTTGCTCCCATCGAATTGGCAACCCTGTTTTTGTGTTATCAAACCATTTCCCGGAATTTAGTCAAGGCATTTTGAACCTCTCCTCGACTTCTTTTCATTGCCGGGACGTCTTCACGGCCTATGTAGAGCGTGGGGGTGGTCCGTGCACCCTGTGCTCTGTCCTTTGGCGTAAGCGAGGAGGACGCCGGGTCGAATGGCTTCTTACGTCGGATTATAGAATCTCCCTGATCGCTGCCTTAAGTTTCTCTTCGTCCGGAATATAGAAGCGTTCCAGGGGGGGACTCACAGGTACGGGAATGTCGGGGCCGGTCACCCGCCGAAAGGGGGCCTTCAGAGTGGAGAATGCTTCCTCCGTTACGACGGCGCAGACCTCGCCGGCAAACCCTCCCGTTCGCGTCGCCTCGTGGAGGACCACCAATCGACCGGTCCTGCGGACCGAAGCCAGGATCGTCTCCTTGTCCAGTGGAACCAGGGTCCGCAGGTCCACCACCTCCACATGGATTCCTTCTTCCTCCAGTTGTGCCGCCGCTTTCAAGGCGACACCGACCATCTTGGACCATGTGACCACCGTGACGTGCTCCCCCTCTCTCTTTACGTCCGCTTTACCGAGAGGAATCAGGAACTCCTCTTCGGGCACGGGCCCCGGGGCAAAATAGAGCATCATGTCTTCGATGAAAACCACGGGGTTATCATCACGGATTGCCGATTTGAGAAGCCCTTTGGCATCGGCGGGAGTGGAGGGCATGACCACTTTGAGGCCCGGGCAGTGAGCCACCCATGCCTCGAGATTATGGGAATGCTGGCAACCGGCTCCAAACCCTGCGCCCGTTTTGATACGCACCACCATGGGAAAGGTGGACTTACCCCCGGAGAGGTAACGGAGTTTGGCGGCGTGGTTGACAATCATATCCGAGGCGAGAGTGAAGAAGGGATTGAACATGATCTCGACCACCGGCCGGAGTCCGGCCACCGAAGCTCCAACAGCGAGCCCGGCAATGGCCTGCTCGGAAACCGGAGTGTCCTTGACGCGGTCCGGTCCGAACTCGTCCAGCAAACCATGGGTGGGGAGATAAGGATTGAAGTGGATGCTCACGCCAATGCCTTCTCCAGCCAAAAATACGTTGGGGTCCCGGTTCATCTCTTCCCTGAGAGCCTGCTGTACCGCCTGACCCATTCCCAATTGCTGCATGACCATACCCTCCTGAGTGAAGTTCAAAGAGATGAGACCCTAGGAATTCGTGACGTAGACGTCATCGAAAGCTTCCTCGATAGCCGGCCATGGGCTTTCTTCGGCAAATCGCACGGCCTCCTGGACAGCTTCCCGCATGGCTTCCTCCATCCTGTGAATCTCTTCAGATGAGAGGATCCCGTCACTCAGCAGTTCGGTTTGAAGCCTCGGGATGGGACATCGCTCCTTCCACAGGGCGATTTCCTCCTTGGGTTGATAGTGCTGGGGGTCGGTCTCCCCGTGTCCTCTGCAACGGTAGGTCTTGCATTCGATTAGGGTGGGACCGCGCCCTCCGGCAGCATGGTCCCTGGCCTGCAATGTTGCGGCGTAAACCTTCAGCGCATCATTTCCGTCCACCACTGCGCCGGGCATAGGATATCCGGCGGCCCTCTCGGCAATGCTCTTTACCCGGGTGTGCTCCTCGTAACGCTGGGCTCCGGCGTATAGATTGTTTTCACAAACAAAAACAACGGGCAGTTGCCAAAGGCTTGCCAGGTTGAGGGCCTCATGGAAAGATCCCTCATCGGCCGCCCCATCTCCGAAAAGGCAGACAGTGACCCTTTTTTCTTTCCTGTACTTTTGAGCAAAAGCGACTCCCACCGATATGGGGAGTCCTCCTCCCACGACGGTGGTGGTGCAGGGAGCGTTGACTTCAGGGACCGACAGGTGAAGAGTCCCGCTCTTCCCTTTGTTGCAGCCGGTTCTCTTGCCGAAGATTTCAGCCATGAGGGCTTTGGGGTCGGCGCCTTTGGCCAGGAGGTGACTGTGACTCCTGTGGTTGGAAATGATAAAATCATTGGGTTCCAGTGCGGCGCAGACTCCCGAGCCGACCGCTTCCTGGCCGGTACAGAGAATCATCATTCCAGGGATCTTTCCCTGAATCTGGCAGAGCTCCTGGAGTGTATCCTCAAAAGCGCGAGTGAGCATCATGGATCGAAGCATTTCCAACTTCTTTTCGACAGGCACCTGCATGGGGTCCTCCCTCGACGTTGCCGGCGATCAAATTCGCGGCCTCCCTTAGGCAAGGCCGGAAAATGTAAGGTCCTTTCCAATGAGCACCTCCTCTTTTACTCCGGTTGCGGATGAACATGCAAGCATTGGTGGAGCTTGTCACGGTGAAAATGCACTGACAGGCAGGTCGGCGTTCATTTCCGACAGGGGTAATCCTTGGACATGGAGATGGAGATTCGAGCTGCCATTCCCATTTGTTGGGTGAACCGACAGTACTTTCTGAATGAGCAGGTCGGGACTCCCATTCCGACAGCCTCTGCGCCAATGCATCGGGTATGGAAACCTGACCTGTAAAGATAGCGTTGCCTGGCCGTATTGAGGAGTCACGACCGACAACGGTTCATGGCTCTGGAATCGCAGGCCGAATGGAGGAGGAATCAAATATCGCGGCACAACCGGGCTGCGCCCCAGGTGAAGCTCCCTGACGGAGGAATCCCAAAGAAGCTCTGATCCCGCATGCTGATCTGCTCGAGCCTCATGCCCATCGCCGCCCACCTGGTCTCAAGGTGAGGCCGGTCGATGTCGTGAAACCCTGAGAGGATGAGCTTTCCTCCCTCTTCAGAGGTGAGGCGCACCAAATCCTTGAGCATTTGCCCCAGTATCTCCGTCCGGAGGTTAGCCACCACGCATGGAAAGCTTCCCCGAATACTTCCTGTGGAACCGACGATCCACCGGGTCTTGTGCGTGAGACTGTTCAGCTCCGCATTGGCAATGGATTCACGAATTCCTCTCAGTGTCACATCGATACCGATAGCTTTCTCAACACCCATGAATGCGGCTGCCAGAGCGAGAATCCCCGACCCGCAACCAACATCCAGGAGCTTTTCGCATCCAAATTCCCGGATCGTCTCCTCCAGGATTTGGAGGCACATGCAGGTTGTCGCGTGTCTGGGATGAAAGCTCCGGGCGTGTGCAATGCGAAGGGTTTCCTCACTGTTGCGCTCCCAGAAAAAAAGAGGCGGCACTGCAATTGCTAACCCGATGGGCACGTGCAAGCGCATCCGCTTCCTTTCTTCATGCTGTTCCTCCGATGTGTGCGTCGAATTCATCCCGGAGCAAGAGGAGATGCGCGGCCCGCTTGCTCGGCAAACCGTCAAATGAAACGCCGGTGGGTTTCCTTGAGGTATTTCTCTTCAAGGAGTGAAGTGATCTTCTTGATGATGTTCCGGCGAATATCCAGTTCAATGGGAAGATTGGGATCCTGGTGAGCCTCATTGACCCGGGTCCCAACTACGAAAAAGATCACGTCGCTCTCGAGAAGAATCGAGGCCATGGCCGTAGCGGCATTGGGTCTCATGGATTCGGGATTCTGACCCTTTTCAAGGATTTCGGATACTTTGCTGAGGGTAAGGGTCCCCTCGGTGATGAGGTCGACCCCTTCCATGCGAGAAGGCGGCGGGATCTCGGGGTCGATGGAATCCAGGTCCATGTCGATGTCCCTGTCCAATTCCCGCCCTATGATGGAAGCCGTGGTGCCGCCGCAGATGATCTTCTGCCCGGTGAAGCTGCTGACCAGCTGAGCCAGTTCCGCATCCTTGGATTCCGAAAAGGGCGGGCCGGTGACGACCAGCAGCAAACGGGGATGTCTCATGTACATCACGCCGCAGGTGATATCGTCTTTTGGGGCGTAATCGTCGATCTGGCGGGCTCGAATGACCGTTTTCGTGGCGAGCTGGCGGGAAGAGATGGATTTCTGCCAAGCAATCCATTTCTGAACCTGTTTGATCACATTCTTCCTGCCCCAGCCAATAGGGAAATCCTTCCGCCCCATGCCGGCCTGACTGACACCGTCCGAGAAATACAGAATCCGGTCACCGACCTGTACGTCGAATTCAGAAAACTCCACCTCCCGGTCCTGCCACCTGTCTAAATGGATGGGAGTCTTCTCAACCGGGACCGACTCCCCACCCCGCAAGAGAACGTAGGGAGGATTCCCATGCTCGATCACCCGCGCATGACCGGCATTGTTGATGTCCACGATGGTAAAGGTGGAATAGCTGATCTTTCTCTCACTGCATACCGGCAGCGTGTCCATGATCACTTCGGCGGTTTCCCTCACATCCATGTAATTGGAGATGTACTTGATGGCCATGGTAGCAGTGAGGGTGGCCAGAACGCTCGCCTTGACGCCGCTTCCCAGCCCGTCGGAAAGCACGGCAATGACCCTGTTTTCCTCCTTGATCTTGTGGGTCATGAAAACATCTCCGGCGATGTTTTGCTTGTGCTTGCAGTGCTGGTAATAATCGATATCCAGGAAAAAGTCTGCGGTTCTCTCTATCATTCCAGCTCCGTTTTTGCCATGGACTGTATGATGGAATTGAGGATCACTTCTGAATCGGCTGCATTCTCACCGAGCAGATAAGCAATCTGCTGCACCGTCGCCAAGTTCTTCTTGATGACCTCCTGGGCTTTCTGGATCATGGCTTCCTTGTGGATCGTGGGCTTGGTGATATCCTGAAAGATGCCGCAAACCACCCTGTGCTTCTCGATGGAAAAAACATCAACGTGCAGCACGGACATCTTGTGCCGGAGATCGCGATCGAGAATGTCTTCCCCTTTTTCCAGCACACTCTTGAAAAGAGAGTAAAATGGTGCAATTTCAATTAGGTAAGCTCCTTCAAGACCGGGCAGTCTCTTGTACGCTTTTTCCACCTCAGGTCCAAGGATTCTGGCGAAATTGTAATTGCATTCGATGATCTTGAGCTCCTCATCCACAAGGACGATGGCACTGGGGACCTTCTCCATGAGGGCATTGGTCTTTTTCTGGGCGAGTTTGCGCATGTATGCCACGCACATGACCTTTTCGGCCTTGCCATCGATGAGGGCCCTGGCAAATTCGCGGCAGTTGTCGTACCCGCAGCCCCCACAATTGAGTTCGTCTTCCGGACCGTACTTCCCGATGGATTGCAGGGTCTGTCTGAGGATACTCTCACTGTATTCCACCCGGGGCACAGGATTGGCGGTGAGGTTGTCCCACCGGGGCGCGCCGTCGGTACGGGGGATTTGCTCCTGAGGATAATTGGAGTAATGGATCACCTTGTACCGTTTCCATGCGGTGGCGTCCCTCTGGCCGGCCTTGGGACCATTGACGCAGCCTCCCTCACAGGCCAGTAATTCCAGAAAGACAGGATGGACGAGTTTCAGGTCGTTGAGACCCGCCAGAGCCTTCTGGATGTTGCGGATGCCGGAAAAGGACATCAACTCCGCTTCCATTATGCTGCACCCCGCCTTCATACCGGCTACCATACCGCCGTCTATGGGATAGAGAGCACCTTCCCTTGCCGGGTACGGAACAAATGATTCTCCGTTCCCTTCGATGGTCTCAAAGGTGCTTTGGTCGGCTATGAGCCAACGACGCATGTCCTCAAAAGTCAGCGCCACATCCAGGAGGTCGGGGTTGGCGTCCGCCTCCCCTTTCTTGGCAATACACGGGCTGAAGAAGACGATGCCTATGTCGGGTCCGTAGGTTTCCCGAAGAAGCTGGCAATGGGCAAGCACGGGAGAAACATATGGAGCCAGGCAGCCGGCGTACTGGGGGTAATACTTCCTCACGTAATCGACTACTACCGGACAAGCCGTGGAAATGATGACTCTTGGCGTCCTGTCTTTGAGGACTGCCGCCATACTCGCGGAGACCATCTCGGCTCCGAGGGCCGTTTCGGAAACTCCGTAAAATCCGAGCTTCTTAAATGCCCGAATAATAGCAGGAATGGGAATATCTGGAAATTCGCTGACAAATGACGGAGCCAGGGAGACGAAAACCTTCTCCTTTTCACGGAGGAGTTGCCGGGCCTTGTCCAGGTCGTCCCGGACATGTTTGGCTCCATTGGGGCAGACTTCGACGCAATGACCGCAGGAAAGGCACAGCTCAGGAATCACGGCCGCACATGCATTCTCGACTTTGATGGCCTTCACGGGGCATTCGCGGATGCATTTGAAGCAGTCCTGGCACTCCGTTCTCTCGGTGTAGATGATGGGACCTGGATTCTTCATGATTTCTCAGTCCTGTCTCTTGAGATGCTCGTCCAGCAGGGCGGGAAGTGTGGATGCTTCGATGGCATGGAAGACTTCTCCGTCAAGGGTGATGTTGGGGCCCTCCTTGCAGAGCCCTTCACACAGATGTCCCTTCAGAGTCACTTTATCGCAGACCCCGTGGCGTGCAATGTATGCCTTGATGACTTTAATATTGTTCTTGTTTCCTCTCGAGAAACATGAACTGCCCATGCAGATGGCAAGCTCCAACGGTTTTTTCTTGTTGCTCATTGCTCTTCTCCACTGGATCATCCTGGAGAGACCCTGCCGGTAAGGGTTTCCCGCAAGTGCTGCTGGCTTTGTGCCGGCCCTTTTCCAAAGATACGGTCAACAGGCTCGATGTGTCCCCTCATAAAACGGACGGCGCAATAACTCCCCGGAAAACAGACTTTTTGCGGATAAGCCTTTCACCTGCTGCGATACCATAAAGGAGTTGCAGTGCGCATGAGGCCGACCTCGACTCGCTGCTCCCTCCTCACTTCGACCATGCCGGTCGCCTCGAGGCTGATCTGCCGGCCCAATGCCGTTGCTTTATATACCATTATCTTCCCGTCGGAAACCTCCTTGCTGTCTCACACGTTCGGCCCTGGTGTGCCGGTAGAACTCCCGGGCCGCTGCAAAAGGCTCGAGTGCCCGCTCCAGAATACCCAGACTATAGGCGATCACGACCCCGTAATTGGTGATGGGAACCCCCACTTTCCGACAGTGGAGAATGCGGTTGAGCATCTCCCGCCGATTGGTCATGCAGGCTCCGCAATGGATCACAAGTCTGTAGGAGGATAGATCGGCAGGAAAGTCGTGCCCCTGAACATGGTTGAATTCCAGTTTTCCCCCCACGTATTGGGTGAGCCACCTGGGGATCTTGACACGGCCGATGTCATCGGCAATTGGGTGATGGCTGCACGCTTCCGCAACGAGAATCCGGTCGCCGGCCCTAAGAGAGTCGACAGCCAGCACACCCTCCACCTGGGTCAGGAGGTCTCCCTTGAACCGGGAAAAGAGAATCGAAAAACTGGTCATGGGAATGGATGGCGGCACGTCGGCCGCAACCTTCAGGAATGCCTGGGAATCGGTAATCACCAGGCCGGGTGGCGATTTGAGCTGATCCAACGCCCTGCGCAGCTCCCGTTCCTTCACGACAAGACTCAAGCAGTCGCTGTCCAGAAGATCCCGGATGGTCTGCACCTGTGGGAGTATCAGGCGCCCCTTGGGTGCTTCCTTGTCGATGGGGATCACCAGAACCGCCAATCCGCCGGGGCTGAGCAGGTCCCCGGCAATGGACGGATAGTCGATGAGAGAAGCAGGGGTGTTGTCCAGAAGCGCCTGACGGAGAGACAGAATGCCTTCTCCCGAGAGACTGCTCGTTTGCACGGTGCAGATTTCGCGCTCTGAGAGAGACCGCAGGAGAGCGGGGTTTGGAGCAGCCAGGTCCACCTTGTTGAAAACCACCACAACCGGGATCTGGCGGGAACGAAGCTCCTGGAGCATACCATCCTCGAATGCTCCCCACGAACCTGACTCGGTGACAAGGACTCCAATGTCAGTGCGGTCCAGCACATGGCGAGTCTTTTGAACCCGAAGCTCTCCCAGGGCCCCTTCGTCGTCGATCCCTGCCGTATCAATGAAGAGGACCGGCCCGAGGGGTAAGAGCTCCATGG
>JAAYUJ010000373.1 GCA_012517775.1 Deltaproteobacteria bacterium | reverse complement strand
CAGCCGTGGAAGTGAAAAGCAACAGGGAGGCAATACCGATGGCAAAGCTGCTGCACATCAAATCCAGCCCAATGGGAGATCTTTCGTTTTCGGGGCGGCTGGCTGAAACCTTTCTCAATGCCTACGTTTCTGAGCACAAAGACGACAGGATCGACACCCTGGACTTATGGCAGGAGGAGCTTCCTCATTTTGATTTCACCGCCGCATCGGGGAAATACAAGATCATCCGTGGAATGCCCCACAGCGCAGACGAGGCTAGCGCATGGGAAAAAGTTCTCAAGTTGATCGACCAGTTCAAGTCGGCGGACAAGGTGATTCTTTCATCAGGAATGTGGAATTTCTCCATACCTTATCGTCTCAAGCAATATCTGGATGTCATCGTTCAGCCCGGTCACACGTTCGGCTTCGATCCGGAAAAGGGCTACTTCGGCCTTGTGACCGGAAAGCCTTTGATCCTGCTTCTGGCAAGCGGCGGTGAATACCCTGAGGGCATGGCGGCAGCCCGGTTCGATTTCCAGAAGCCATACCTGGAGATGATTTTCCGCTTCATGGGCTTTACGGACATCCGTACGCTGAGAACTGAAGGAACGCTGGGACCTGCAGCGGATGAAAAGCTTGAAAAAGCAAGAACCGCAGCGGCCGATTACGCGAGGGAATTCTGAAAGAGCATTGCCCCCCATGATACAGGGAAGGTGACTTTTCACCGGGGCAGCGTCAATGGGACAGACGGGTTCCAGTTGGCAAATACCCTCCGGTCAAAAGACCGTCCCACCTCATGCATGTCACTTGCTTGGTCGAGGAGTGTATCGATGTTGCGACGGTTCTCCTCGGTCACCACGACCACTCGCTTGGGGGACGTCCAGTATTTTAGCATCTGCTCGTCGTCGAGAAATTGATCGGGCGGTTCCCGGCGGCGGCTGCTTACCCCCTCGAACCGGGGGTCCTTGAGCAAATGGACGGTGCGCTTCATGTAATAGGTGATTCCCCCAACCCACATATGCTCGTGCGGCTCCTGCATGATCACCATGTCTTGCGGCCCGGCGACACTCATCACCATTTGGGCTACCGGTTTGCTCGACGCGAAGGGCTCCATCGCCAGAAATCCCCAGTGGACCATCACAAGGAGTGGCGCCATCAGCCCGACAAGCAGACCAAGGGTCATTGGCTGCCGTTCCCGAATTGACGCCCAGAAAGCCGCCGTAAGAAAAACGGCAACTCCGAGGAGGCTTGCCATGGCTGGAATGCGGATCTTTTCCAGGAGAGCGGCATGCTCGCCTCCGGACACCCATCCGGATGTAGGCCATGATTCTGCGAAGATTTTAAAGACGACATCCTTCTGAGGACCCAGGACGATCCAGGCCGCTGTGGCTCCAATGGCCGCAACAATGGCCGTGATTCCGAGGGCCGCCTTCATCGCCCGGAGAGAAGGGGCATCAGTGCCTTTCCCAATGAAATCATGCCAGAGCTTTCCCACTAGGAGCGCAAAAGCCGGCACGGCCGGCAGTGCATAGTATTCGAGCCGCGAGCGCGAAACAGTAAAGAGTCCCAACACAACAACGATCCAGATCAGGGGGAGAAGGTCCGCGCTCTCCCTCGGACCTGCAAGCCGCATGCGGCGAATGGCCCTGATCAGGGCCTGGGGTACCAGGGATACCCATGGAAAGGTCCACACGAGAGTAAGGATGATAAAAACAGGCAGTGCAACGGATTCATCGGGGGGATACCGCTGTCCCGTGAAGCGCATGACGTGCTCACGAATGATGAAATAACCGACGAAATCCGGATTTGCAGCTCCCACGGCGAAATACCATGGGAGAGCAATGAGAAAGACCACGCCGGCCCCGGAAACCAGTTGCCCGATGGAGAAGAGGCGCAGGCGTCGGTTGACAAGCATGTGGGTGCCGATAATGGCTGAGGGGAGCCCCAGCCCCAGAAGTCCCTTCGTCAGGGTGGCCAATCCCATGGCGGTGCACATCACCAAAAACCAGGATCGCCTGGAGTGTTGTCCTGCCTCGATGCACCGGGCATATCCCAGAATCGCCAGAGAAATCCAGAAGCAGAGAAGGGAGTCGGGCATTCCGAGGCGACCGAAAATATGCATTCCGATACAGGTGGCATACAAGAGAGCCGGAAGCCACCATTGCCGCATTCCATAGAGGCTTCGGCCCAATGCCCCGACGATGGGAATAATTCCCCAGGCGGCCATGGCCTGCCAGAGACGGGCGGAGAATTCCGATTCACCCATCACCACCTGGTTCAGGCCGATGACCCAATAGGTGAGGGGAGGCTTGTCGAAATGGCGGGTTCCATTGAGTCGGGGGGTGATCCAGTCCCCGCTCAGGCGCATTTCCCTTGGAACCTCCGCGTACATCGCTTCCCCATCGTTGAGGGCCGGGGACCCGAGATCCACGAGAAAGAATGGGAGAGCCAGGAGTGCGATCAGAAGAAGAGGGCTCTTCCACCAACGGGTGGATGGGATATCGCCTGTGGAATCGGCCAAACGTTCTGCCACATCCCTTCCCTTGAAGGCAGACATTTTATGACGGATGCCGGTCCTGTTCATGTGGATTCCTCGCATGCCCACGGAAGACACGAATCAATGTGCCTCTGTCAATGAATCTTCAAGCAACTGGCTGTCAAGCAGCAGAACTTGCGGAGACAGTTCGATCACTCATGGCGACAGGCGATGCACTTCACTTCAACCTGGGCTTCCCTGGGCAGGGCCTTCACTTCAATGACCGCCCGGGCCGGCCTGTGACCACCGAAAAAGCTGCTGTAGATCTCGTTGAAGGAGGCGAATCGGCTCATATCGGTGAGGAATACGTCGACGGAGACAACATCGGTGAGTCTATGTCCTGCAGCTTCGAGAATCTGCCTGACGTTTTCCAGTGACTGGCGGGCCTGGTCGGCAAAAACCCCGCTGACCAGATCCGGCTTTCCTGGAGCGAGAGGGATTTGCCCACTCACAAACAGCCATGGACCAACCTTGATGGCCTGGGAGTATGGGCCGACAGCGGCAGGGGCCTTTTCGGTATGGATGATTTCGAGAGTCATGAGCTTTCTCCTCTGCTCTTTGGCGAAATGGGGGAACTCGATGGCACGTCACGGTATGGACTCGACTCCCTTACCATAGTTTGATTGGAGAGCGCAAAGATGAGCTCAGTCATTTTCGAGGGAAATACAGCGGGCGGTGTTCGGTGTGGCTGCGGCCCATGTGCCCTGAATGACAGGGGCGAGGTTTGTCCTCGCCCTCTTGGAGAAAGACCCCACAGACCGGGCTTCGGGAATCATCTGACTTATGGCTGAAGCACCGGCTATTTCAGAGACTTCTGGATATCGAAGAGCTTCCCGGCTTGTCGCTCCCCTTCAGATAGCATAGCCTCTTCTTCGATTCGGCAGGCTGTCATTTCCGCCTATCTTGAACGTCGCCGCGCTCCCTTTGCCACCACCTGGCTGTCAGGGCTTTCCACAGAAGCGGACGAAGCTGTAGCAAACGGTCCGTACTGCACCATTGCCAGGCACTCGATCACCGCGTCGTAACTGGCGGGTTTCTTCCACCCCGATATCTTTGCACTGATCGCAGCGGGGTCGTTAGGGGTCATGGCCATAAGGGCTTCCGCCACCTTATCCGACAACGAACTGGGAACGTGAGAACAAGCTGCCATGGGATATTCCGGGTATAATACGGTGGAATGAAGAAAAGGGTGGCCATCTTGCGTCTGGTGGATGATTCGGAAGTCTTCGAGGTGGATTTTGCCGTCCCAGGCCATTTTCTCGAGGGTTCCAGTTCGTACGCATCCGCCATCTGCCACTCCGTTGAGAACGGCATATACCACGTTGTCGTGGGTGGAAATGGAACGGAGGGATTTGAAATCTTTTTCAGGAACGATGCCGTTCTCAAGGAAAACGCGTTTGGCCATGAGCCAGCCACCGAATGTCGACAGACCTCGGCAGAGGAAGTCCTTTCCTTTGAAATCTTCAAGGGTCTTGATGGGGCTCCCCTTTTTCACGAAGATGGCGGAACCCCACTGTTCCAGGGGCTGATCCTTGAATCTGTTGACAAGGGTTACAACGGCACGGGCGTTGTTGAGCCTGTTGAGTTCAACGTACATTGCGGGATTTGTGTAGAAGAAATCCACTTTCCCATCCTCCACACTCTTACGGAGTGTCGCGTCATCCATGGGAGCCACTGAAAAAGACATGCCGAGCTTCGATGAGAGATATTCAGCGGTTGCTTTCCATTCATTTTGTGCCTGGCTCAATCCCCGGTTCGCAAGAATAGCGATCTTATATTCTTGAGAGAAGCCATTGCAGGGGAATGAGATAAAGAGTCCCAGAAAAAGTAAGAAGAGACCAGGTTTGATTCTTGCCTTCATGGCGTTTTCACCTCCACGCGAAGAGTTGCATAAGGAAACATCCCAGGTGCCCCCAGTCGGAACACCATACTTTATATCGGCTGGGTGGATATGATCCTTGAAGAACAACATCTTCGTACAAGGTGAATTTCCCCAATATTTTGATTTCTGCCAGCGCCACTCTGAAACTGCTTGGATCATCGCAATTGCCGTGAAAGGGTGACTTCTCAATAAGCAGGTCGGGATACACATCCCGACAGCCTATGCGAAAACGTGCTGGGTATGGAAACCTGACGTACAAACCTATCGTTACCAAGCCCTATTGAGGAGTCACAAAGGCACTCAACTCAGTGAATGCCCTCAGCTTGAAGTTGTGGAAGTCTCTATTTCCATAGCCGATGTGCATCATGGCTGTCAGTGCGCCATCTGGGCAGTCGCAAGCTCTCTTCAGGGATTCAGATTCCGATGGGGATTGGTCTGACAAATCCAGGGTTGTGTGGGCACTGTTCTAAAATGCAATTGCAAGGGGGAAAACTCTCCATAAAAAGGTTCTCGGGGGTGGCTTCTCAAGGGAACACACGGCAACCGGCAGTGAAATAGTCTTTGTCGATGAAATATTGACGCAACTTCGTTATTACCGATTTGATAAGTAACCCAAGTCCTTATACGCGATGAGCGTTGCGGGTCTTTCTTCAGGATAGCCTCGGAACCGTACCCATGGAGACGAAAGAAGCACGGAAGAGGCGCGTGCGCACTTCGATGCTTTCTTGTGTCGTGATGCAACTGGATCGTCCCGCAGCATCATGCAGTCGAAGAGCAAATCGAGATGAAGCATGGGAGCCATTGCATCAGGCGAGACTGCTGAAGCGTAAAAAGAAGCCGGGGGCTCAACCTTTCAGCCCACGATCCTGGCAGGGCGTTTACGGGAGTTTCTTCTAAGAACTTTCTGCTGCAGCAATATGAGAACTGGGAGTGCGTGGATTTGGAAATCGGCCTGCGTATATGAAATTCAGGCTGGGCGGAAAAACCTTCCGAATCACGAAGAAAGAAAGGAGAATAGTGATGATTTTGATAAGAGGAACTGTTCGTCGATGTGGTCTCCTGCTTTTCGTGCTGATGGCATCCTTACCGGGGGTCTCTTCAGGGGGATCCCTTGAACGGTTCGCAGGCCTTGAGGGAAAAATAGACATTGCCGGAGGAACCGCCCACATCCCGGTGATGAACGATGCAGCGAAGAACGTGATGGATGCGAACCCCAAGATCCGGATTACGGTAGCCGGGGGCGGGTCGGGCATCGGGGTTCAGAAGGTCGGAGAGGGGTTGGTGGATATCGGAAATACCGGCCGGGCCCTTTCAAAGGAGGAAGCCGAAAAATACGGGCTAAAGTCTTTCCCCTTTGCAGTGGACGGTGTCGCTGTGATCGTTCACCCCGAAAACTCAGTCAAAGAGCTCTCTTCCCAGCAGGTGCGGGATATCTTTGCAGGAACGATCACCAACTGGAAACAAGTCGGCGGACAAGATGCAGGAATACATCTGTTCACAAGGGATGAGGCCAGTGGTACCCGGGAGGTCTTCTGGGAGAAATGTCTGAAGAAGGGCGCCACCGCAAACACTGCGAACGTCGTGCCATCCAACGGAGCCATGAAGGTGGCGGTGGCCCAGGATAAGAGCGCAATAGGGTATGCGGGAATCGGTCATGTGGATGCAACCGTCAAGGCGGTGTACCTCGATGGTGTCGTTCCGACACAGGAAAATGCCATGGACGGGAGCTATTCCGTGGTCCGAAAGCTTTACATGAATACCAAAGGGGAACCGTCCCGACTTGTCCAGGCTTTCATCGATTACATACTGAGCCCCGAAGGGGCTGAGATCACCAGGAAACACGGATATATCCCGATCTCCAGGTGATGTTTGCCTGTAACGGAAATGTGGAGACATTTGTCTTGTTTCGTCTCTCTGACAAGTCTGAAAAATGGATTGAATGGATTCTCCTGATCGCCACGTGCATTTCAGCCGTGGCGATCATCGCGATTCTCTCGTTGCTTGTCGCTTTCTGTTTGCCACTCTTCACATTGGGAAGGATAAGAGGCGTCCTCTCCTCCCAATGGCAGCCCTCAGGTGGATATTTCGGGATCCTGCCGATGTGCGCAGGCTCCCTCGCCTTGTCCCTTCTGGCTCTCTCGATAGCCTTTCCTGCAGCCATGGGGATCTGCACTCTCCTGCACGTCCTCGCCAGGGGAGTATTCAATCGTTTCCTTCTCGCCACCGTTCGTTTCATGACAGGCATTCCCACCGTGGTCTACGGGTTCGTCTCGGTTTTTCTGCTTGTTCCACCGATGAGGGAGTGGCTGGGGGCGGGAACGGGCTTTTCCCTGCTGACCGCTGCATTCACACTGAGCCTGCTTATCCTGCCCACCATTGTGCTGGTGCTTCACGCCAGGCTGGAGCAGATCGATCCCATCCTTCGACTGGCGTCTGAGGCACTGGGATTGACTCCGATCCAGCAGATGCGCCATGTTCTTTTTCCGGTTGCGTCCCGGGGCATGGTGGTCGCTGCCGTTCTCGGTATGGGGCGCGCCATCGGAGACACCTTGATTTCTCTCATGGTTGCCGGCAATGCCCCTCAGTTTCCGGTGTCCCTTTACCATTCCATCCGCACACTCACTGCTCACGTTGCCCTGGTTGTCGCGACCGACAGCCGCAGCATGGCCTACCAGTCCGTCTTCGCAGCCGGCCTCGGTCTCTTTCTCGTCACGGGATTGATCACCCTTTTTATCCGTAAATCAGGAAAGGCAGGAAGAGAGGTGCGCCGTGAAAAGGGTTTCTGACCGTATCGTGACAGGTGCAGCATGGCTTTCCGGCGGTGGATTGATGCTGGCGGCGGCAGTGGTGATCGGTTTTCTTATCCTCCGGGGGTACAAGAACCTGGACCTGGCTCTTCTCTTTGGGGACACTCCCTGGCAGGCGGCGATCATGGGTGAAAGACCGGTTTTCGGCGGCATCTGGCCAGCTTTCATGGGAACCTTTTACCTGGTTTTCCTTTCATCGGCCATGGCAATTCCCATTGGAATCGCAAGCGGAATCTATCTCGCAGAGTATGCTTCCCGTCGCCTGCGGTCGCTCCTGGGGTTCTTTGTGGACCTCCTCGCGGGAACGCCATCAATTGTCATGGGGTTGTTCGGGTTCACCGCAATCCTTTTCCTAAGAAAGACTCTGCTCCCGGAAGCTCAGACCTGCCTCTTTCTCGCGGCTGCCTGCATCGCTCTCCTCGTGTTGCCCTATGTGATCCGCATCACGGAGACGTCCATTGAAGCCATCCCCGAACCCCTTCGCCTGTTGGGGTACAGTGTCGGTTTCACAAGGTGGCGGAATCTCCGCAGTGTGCTGCTTCCCCTGGCCAGCCGTGGAATGCTGAGTGGAGCCATTCTCGCCGTTGGACGCGCCTCGGAGGATACCGCGGTCATTCTTCTCACTGGTGTCGTTGCCCATGCCGGCATCCCTGGAAGCATGTTCGACAAATTCGAAGCCCTGCCTTTCCGCATCTACTATCTCGCGGCCGAATACCGGAACCTGGGGGAACTGGACCAGGGATTCGCAACCTCCCTTGTCCTGCTGTGCATCTCGGGAACTCTTTTTCTCATAGCCGTCTGCCTCCAGAAGAGCGCGGAGATGCGATGGAAGAGACGGTAAGGAAGATCATGGAACCGATCCTTTCCGTTGAAAACCTTTCGGTGCACTTTTCGGACAAACCTGTTCTTCAGGATGTGTCTCTTTCCTTGTGGCCGGGGGAGATCACCGTCATCGTGGGTCCGTCCGGGTCCGGAAAATCGACTCTGCTCAGGGCCGTCAACCGGCTCAATGAACTCTATCCCCACTGCAGGACATCCGGGTCCGTTCGTCTCCGTATCCATGGCGAAAGTGGCGATGTGTACCGGGGGTTCATGGCACTGTCCGAACTCCGGCAACGGGTTGGCATGGTTTTTCAGACCCCCGCCGTTTTTCCCTTTTCCATCCAGAAGAACCTCACCCTGCCCCTGCAGGTGTACCTAGGGGTGAACGGATCGACTCTGACCGAGCGCATGGAGGAGATTCTCCGGGATGTGGGTTTGTGGGAGGAGGTCAAGGATCGGCTTCGGGACGATGCGACAACCCTTTCCGGCGGACAGCAGCAGCGACTGTGCATCGCCAGGATGCTGGCGCTGAAACCGGCGGTTTTGCTCCTCGACGAGCCGACCGCTTCCCTTGACTTCAAGAGTGCCGCCCGCATTGAGAAGCTCCTCCTGAACCTGAAAAGGAGGTACGGCATTCTGGCGGTCTCTCACAGCCTGGCTCAGACGCGCCGGATCGCCGACAGGGTTTGCGTTCTCCGGGAAGGTCGGATCGTTCAGGAATTGGACCACGAGCATTTGCGAGATCCGGATGCTTTTCAGACGATCATCGATGTGGCTTTTTGAGTGAGGCGCTGGAACATATCGCATGGAAGAAAAGGATCACATCAACCCTGAAGATGAGTTGATCTTGATGCTGTTCCCATCCAGAAGCCTCTCGTCAGGATCGTCCAATCCGCAGACCTGGACCCAGTCCGGCGACGGTCAAATGGATCAGACAGCACAAGACCCTGGCCATGGTTGAACGGTATTCTGGCGTGCGGCAACTTTTCAATGAGTCAAGGTAACCATGACTTTGCAGGTCCGGTTTCCACACCCGACACATTGGCGCAAAGGCTGTCGGGATTGGAATCCCGATCTGCTTGCTGAGCAAGTACGGCGTGCGCCGTTAAGCTATTGATTTGCCGATGCTTCTGACGGGAGCAGGCTGATCATTGGCTGGTCAAACTGCCAAGAGTCTGCCTTCAGTCACTTTTCACGGCAATTTGCGATGATCCAGGAAAGGTGGATCAGGCTTCGGATTGCCATCCACTGCTTACATGAAGCACTGAAGCACTCCATTAATATATTTGAATACAGCAATATTATTTTTCCATTCCCCACCGCACTACGGCCAGCCCTCTATGGTCATATATGGACTTTTTTGAATAGGGACAGGTATTAAGCTCTATCGAGGAGCATCCACAAGCTATCTTCCCCCTGATCCAGTGTTGACAGCATATTCTAAAATAGCTAGCTACAAGCACCATCTTGATTGTTCAAATAGGGATCGTGGTCATGAAAGCCCTCTCCCATGCCATGTGGGGCAAGATCGTGAAAGCCCTGCAGATTAGAATCATCTGCGTCCGTGAAATCCAGGGGGCAATCGGTGTTCAGCCCTCCATCTCCAATCATCTGAGGGTACTTGGAGGAGGCGGGTCTTTTCGTTTCTCGTGAATGCGGTTTGTGGATGAATCACAGCTTCACGCGCGTCATCATGAAGGTCCTGTCAGAACTGCGGATGTCCGCCAGTGGCGAGCACGTAACGGACACCAATGCAATGTTTTCTTGCAACGTGATGGGATCGCCGGCGCTATGACCGGTTCATCCACCGTGACGGAGCGAAGTTGTCGGGCCGGATTCCAGGAGGAGAAAGCATAGAAGAGCCGGGACCGGCTTCAAACCCCTGGGTTTGGCGGGTCCCACTTCCTGTTCACTTCAGGGGAGAATCAGTTATGAGTCACATTGGTGTCGCCGGGAAGGAACTGGCAAAGGAGGATGTGGTGGTGGAGCGGGAGGAGAAGCAACCCAGCCTGATCGACTGGAAGAGCGTCTGGAAGCCCAAGGCGTTTATCGTGGGGATTTTCCTTTTGGCTTTTTACCTCCCATTGGAGAGCAAGCGGTTCACCAACGCCATACTGGAGTCTTTTGCCCTGGTCAAATGGTACGCCAGGGAGCATGTGCTCCTCTGCCTGGTCACGGCCTTCTTCACCGCCGGGGCCATCTCCTGCTTCGTGTCACAAGCGGCCGTGATGCGCTAGCTGGGGCCGACGGCCAACAAGGTCCTGGCTTACGGGGTGTCGTCCGTTTCCGGGAGCATCCTCGCGGTCTGTTCCTGTACGGTGCTGCCGATCTTTGCAGGGATCTGGAAAAGGGGTGCCGGATTGGGGCCTGCCATCGCGTTCCTGTATTCGGGACCGGCTGTCAACATCCTGGCAATCGTGCTCACCGCACGGATCCTTGGGCTGCCCTTGGGCATCGCCCGTGCGATCGGAGCGGTCCTCTTCAGTATCCTCATCGGACTCCTGATGCACTTCTTCTTTATCAGGGAAGAACAGGAGAAGGTGCAGGCGGCGCTCCACCTGCCCGCCGCAGATGTGGACAAACCCTTGTGGGTGAATGTCGTCTTCTTTGGAACGATGATTGGGCTCCTCATCTCCGCCACCTGGGGCAAGCCATCCGATCCGGAGGGCTTCTGGAACATCGTCTACACTATCAAATGGTGGCTGACAGAAGCTTTCTCTGCGGCTCTCGGTGTGGAATTCATCGCCTGGTTCCGGGTGAAGGCCATCAAGGTGGTGATCGCCTCAGGTATTATGGCGGCCCTGGCCTTCATCTTTCCCCATGAACCCCTCATTGCCTTTTCGACAGGAATCGTCGCCGTCACGGTTCTGATGACCACCACCCGGGGGGAGGCCGAAGAGTGGTTTCTTTCCACCTGGGGTTTTACGAAGCAGATCACGCACCTCCTCATCGGCGGTATTCTGGCGGCGGGATTGCTTGTGGGACAGCCTGGCACGGAGGGAATCATCCCCTCCCGCTGGGTGAGCGCTGTGGTGGGGGGCAACTCTCTTGCCGCCAATTTCGTTTCCGCGGTTGTGGGGGCGTTCATGTACTTTGCGACCCTGAGGGAAGTACCCATCCTGCAGGGACTCATCGGCTCGGCAATGGGCGGCGGCCCGGCGCTGGCCCTGCTTCTGGCGGGCCCGGCCCTTTCGCTTCCCAACATGTTAGTCATTCGAAGTGTCATGGGAACCCGGAAGACCGTTGTCTTTGTGACCCTGGTAGTAATCATGTCACCCACTTCCGGGATGATTTTTGGTCACTACTTCCCATGATGAGTGTGCCATACGGCCCAAGGACAAGCCAAGCCGCATCCCAATTCCCTCATTGGCTGCGCGGAGCGATCTGTTGGGTATTCGTTGTAACAGGATACTTTTGAAAATAATTCTGACAGTGCGATCATTTCCTCGAGCCAAGAGGGGGCGCATAAGACACGAAACCTGAAAGGAGAATTTCATGGAGATAAAAGTGCTCGGTCCCGAATGCCCCAAGTGTCAGCAAACGGAGAAAGTGGTGAAGGACGCTGTAGCGGAGAGCGGTGTGGACGCCAAGGTGGACAAGGTGATGAACATCCTTAAGATCGGCCAGTACGGCGTTTTCGGAACTCCTGCTGTCGTTGTGGACGGGGAAGTCAAGTCGGTGGGGAAGATACCCACCAAGGACGAGGTCCTCAAGTGGATCAAAAAATAGAAGTCCAGGAAAGATGAGGAAAGAACGATGACTGAGGAATGTTTTACACCGGGCGGAAAATATTATGATCCTGGCCTGCTCGGGAGGCTCCAACGTCGGTCAGCTCTCCAACCAGGCTGCAGTGGAGCTATCCGGGTGAGGGTTCGGAAACATGTTTTGCCTGGCGGGAATTGGGGGGCGTTTGAGCGGATCCGTCCAGTCGGCCAGGAATGTCCCAGAAATGGTGGTGATTGACGGATGCTCCGTCGGTTGCGCCGAGGCTTGTCCGGAACCGGCCCAGGTACCCGCGAGCAACTGTCTCGTCATGAGAGATGGAATCGACAAGGTCAAGGAGGCTGTCAAAGGGGCATGTGAGAACCCATGAGGACGTTCTGCGCAAGGGGAAGGCGCAACACCCGATTTCCCGGCGGGTGAAGGAGTTGGAAGGGAGTGTCCAACGTTGCTCCGAGGGTAGCGCAAGGAAATCGTGAGGCCTGAATGCAGGGCGGCAGGCAGAATTCCTTCGCTGCATCGTCCACCTCGATCAGGATATTGCCGAGGTGCTGCCGCATTTCAACGCGGTACTGGGAGGATTTTCAATACGCCCGGGAAACTCATTTGCTGAAAGGGATGGATGCCGGTTGATTGCTGGGCAAAGTGGAGGGAACAGGACTATTTGACGAACCAGATTGGAACACTAGCCGGTTAGTTGGTAACTTCTCAATAAGTCCAATT
>JAAYUJ010000372.1 GCA_012517775.1 Deltaproteobacteria bacterium | reverse complement strand
TGGAAGTGCCGCACAGACCCTACCACGGTATTGAAGAAAATGGCCAGAAGTGAGCTCCCCACAACCACGTACATGGGAAGGCCCAACCCCACGGTCATGAGGGGGACCATGAAAGGTCCGCCGCCAAACCCGAACATGGAGGAAAGAACCGCGATAAGAAACCCTCCGATACAGCCCAGAATCACATTCACTTTGAACTCTACACCCCAGAACTCGATAACCATGGTCTATTCTCCTCTCATCTGAAATCTCAGAAGACGATTCTCACTTCTTGCGAGCCGACTCTTCCGCTCTCTTCTTGAATTCCCGCAGGATCGCCTGTTCCTTCTTGTTTCTGGACAGGTATCCGGGCGTCGTCTGCCAGAACATGAGGGCCGCCAGGACCACAAGGATCCATCCGAAAATGAACTTGTATTGAGCGAGAGTGATCAGCTCCGTGAGCTTCGGCCCGATGAAAGCTCCAGCTATCATGGCAATGCCTATGGTGGTTCCAAGCTTCCAGTTGATGAACTTGATCTTTGAATAATTGATTATTCCGGTGGCCTGGGAAAAGGCGACGGTGGGCATGACCGTTCCAGCCACAATGGTGTGAGGGAAAGGAAAGAGAGAAACCAGAAGAGGGTTCAGGATGAACCCGCCGCCGGCACCCATGAGGACTCCAAAGATGGCAATGGCCAGCGTGAGGAAGAACGGACCGAAAAGGTTGACGCTCGTTCCTGCGTTCTGGAAGTATACGTAAGGAAAAGCGATACTGTTCTCTACTGTGAGAGTCTCGCTCTTCGCATCCTTGTCAACGACGGCTCTCACGAAATACTTTCCGGGAGGAGACCCCGTATCGACATGGAGCTTGGCGCTGAAGGCACCGTCCGGATTCACTTCCACGCTGGCGGCAAAGACTTTTCCAGGGTTTCTGAAGCGCGCCTTCACCAGTTGCATGGAGCGTCCCCTGTTTTCCTTTTCATCCAAGGCCGGCAAAAGATCACCGCGGGAACCCATGATACTGCCGAACAGCGTGGCCTGGTACCGGTCGATCTTCGCCTTTGCCGGGGCGGAATATGCATTGTCTGCTCCCAGGTCCTTCAGTGCCTGGGATGTGCTCCATTTGTTTCCCTGCTTCTTGATTTCGTCCAATTTCCCCTGCATATCCCTGGGGATCAAAATCCGATAGTACGCGGGCATCTCATAGGTCATGTAGAGTATGTAGGGTCTTTTACCCGTTTCCTTGTCCGGGTCCGAATCGAATCGCGAGGCGCGGACCTTGTCATCGGCCCATACTTCCACGTAAACCGGCTTGCCTGGAGGTCCGGTACCCGTCACCGCGATAGTGCCTCCATTATTGAGGGAGGTCTTGTCCAACTTGATTCTCACCGCCCCGGTGTGTGTCTTCATTTCCTCGGCCCTGGCTTCGGGCTTCCGGATTTCACCCGAAGGGGCAGTCTGCGACTCCTGAGTTTGCTGCTGAGCAAAAGAGCCCCCCTGATACAGCATGAATGCTGTGGCACTCAATGCGACAATCAATGACACCCATAAACGCCTCATCAGTTTCTCCCTTTCTAAGAGTTCAAATTTTTCCCCCACTCATACCCGACGGCAATGCATCTTCTCAATAAGTCCTGCTCAAGACTGTTCGCAGGTCGGGTTTCCATACCCGACATGTGGGTGCAAACGCTGTCGGGATTGGAATCCCGACCTGCTCATTGAGATAGTACACGGCAAGCCATGTCGTCTTCATCCGGCAAGGGTGCAATGACGAGAATGCACTTGCACTCGGGTTATTATTGCTTCGGGTCTCAAATGTCGCGATAGCGGCGGGATGGAATACGATACTGTCGAAGGGCCAAGTCGGACACCGGTCTCCCGTTGGAAGATGCACCACACTTCGGACGAAACCATATTAATTATCGATATGACGGTCTTCAACCGTGCTATCCCAATAAAACTTTTAAAATACCCGCCCGGGATGTTCGGATGCAATCGGTAGTCACTCAATAAGCAGGTCGGGATTCCAATCCCGACGTCCTCTCCACCGATGTGTCGGGTATGGAAACCCGACCTGCGAACAGTCGGCACCAGGACTTATTGAGAAGTTGCGGAAATCGACCATTTGAGACCAGAATATCCCGGTATTGTCTCATGCCTTCCTGACTCATTCCGGCTTGTTCATCTGCTTTGCAAGATCATCGGGAGGAATAAAGTGGAGGTTGCCGGCGGCATTGACGACGTGCTGCACTTTCCCGTCCCGAAACAGAATATTGGAGAATTGGTAAAACCAGAAATTGCCTTGAATGCTGGTGGGAGTTCCCTGTACGGTGAGCACCTCATCCTGTGTGGAACCGATGGTGAAGCAGCCGTTCCGAGCAGCTGCGTCTGAAGGTTTGGACGGGAGAAGCCGGACCTTGAGGTTCCCGAAGTAGTTGTCGTAATCATCAACTCTGCCATGCCTGAATCGCACCTCGCTGAACCCGAAGTACCACTTGCTGCCGTCCACGCGGGTAGGAGTGCCCTGCACGAGCAGCACTTCGTCCTGAGTGGATCCCACCGTAAAGAAGGAGGGGAGACTGCCTGAAGGTTCGTGAGAAGGCACCAGGCGGACTCTGAGGGAGTGGTCGAAGTTGTTGTAACGCCAGACACGGCCTTCCCTGAATTGAATCTCCGAGAGACCATAAAACCAGGTCTGGCCGTGGATCTTGGCGGGCGGCCCCTGAACGCGAAGCACATGGGCTTCGCTGGAACCCAGGGTGAAATGGGGGGTCGTCGTCTCCCTGCCGGGGTCGACCGTTTGATCCGGCTCCTGCTCGGAAGAAATCAGATTGCCGGGTGCTCCCCCTGGACCTGCTTTCCCCGGTTGCCGGTCGATTGAGGTTGCAGGGTGAGGAGTCTGTTTCGATATGCTTTCAGGGGAAGAAGGCAAAGATCTTTGGGAGGGGGCATCGGAACTGGGCACAAAGCTGATGACCAGACCGCATATAACCAGGGCGGTGAGGGACCATGCAATCTTTCGAGTGGTCAGGACGGCGGGAAAACGCCACTCCGGCTGAAGGACTCGCCACACTTTTTTTATTGAAGCTCGACCCGCGGGGGATGTTGCTTCCTTCCCGTTCCGATCTGCACTGCTTCTCCTCGGTCCTGCAGGTCGTTGCCCGTCTCCCTGAGAGCCCGGGTGAGGAGGATACGCCTTTTCCCTGGATTTCAAATCCCTGGAAATGCGCCTGTAAGCACCGGTGATTAGCTTGAATTTCTCTTCGGATCGCCTTCGGTCCCGAGGGGCATGCTGGTGAAACCGATCAGGATGCCACTGCTTTGCCAAATCCCGGTAGGCCTTTTTCACTTCGGAAAGGGCAGCATCGGGTTCGAGTCCCAGGGTGTGGAAGTCTTCCGATGAGGGTCGCTCTGATGAAGTTGGCATGGTATCTGAACTTATTCTGTTGGCCTGTCTCGTTCCCTTGGGGGGTCGATCCGCCCGTCGGCAGAAGAAGGATACCCGTTTGGCAAATATTCTTCAAGTTTTAGAGAAGCTCATTCGATCATGAAGGACGAGGCAGATAATGCCATGCATCAAATCAATTCAGGAGCAAATGATGTCTTCATCCCCGTCACAGCCTCTCTTGCAGGAAGTGTTGGATGCAGCGAAGAAACTGCCTCCGTTTCCGGATGTTGTATGGAAAGTCATGCCTCTCATTGAGAAGACGGCACCTCTCAGTCAAATCGAGTCGGTCATCAAATACGATCCGGTCATTACCGCCAAAGTTCTGGCGTTCAGTCAAAGTCCGCATTTCTCGAGACGACACAGCATCAGTTCGCTGCGCGATGCCATTGTTTTTCTCGGGGAGCAGCAACTCATCCAGGTCATTGTAACCGCCTGCTCTGAAAGGTATTTCGCGGGACAGGCCCCCGTGGGGTATGACCTCCGGGAGGGTGAGCTCTGGGAGCACGCGGTCGGCACGGCTCTCATGACGGAAATCGTCGGAAAACGGCTGGGTGTGCAAGATCTCTTTACAGCCTTCACCGCCGCACTGCTGCACGACATCGGGAAGACCGTCCTGAGTCATTACGTGGAGAGTTATTTTGATTCCATCTTCACACTCATCAAAAAGAAGAAAATGCGCTTTCTGGATGCGGAACGGGAGATCCTCGGCATCGACCACCAGCAGCTCGGGATACTCATCGGAGAGCACTGGCAGCTTCCCAGGGAAGTGATCGTCGCCATCGGCCATCACCATTCCCCTCAACAGGCGGAGACGAATCGCGAACTGGTCTCCCTCGTTTATGTTTCGAACAGGATGGTCTCGGCCCTCGGGATCGGGTGCGGGGTGGACGGTTTCCTGCAGCCCAATCAGGATGAAGTCTTTGCCGATCTGGGAATCCACTCGGGTATGGTGGACCAGTGCCTGGCGGACCTCGTCGAAGCCATCAAGGAAACCAGGAGCTTCCTGACATCCTGACATTCTCCCTTCTCAAACAGCAGGTCGGGTTTCCATACCCGACGCATTCGTGTCGAGAATCGAATCCCCACTCTGCTGCTGGGCAAATTTCCACGGCAAAACTGCGAGCTCTGAAATGCCACCAAGTACTCTCTGGATAAGTAGGTCGGGATTCCAATCCCGAGAGCCTTTGCGCCACGGTGTCGGGTATGGAAACCCGACCTGCAAAGCAGTCATTGCCTGGACTTATTGAGAAGTCACGCCCTCAAAGCTTAAGTAATGGATAAAACAATATAACTTTGCAGAAGAAAAATTCTTTTAAGTTACTCCGTCCAATTTCCGATCACTGTGTCAAATGCGGCACCTGTCAGGAAAGGAGGACAGAACGTAGCAACATGGTAATGCACGTGTGATTCGTTGATTGATTGTGAAAGGCTGCGTACATCGCAGCGACCCATCAAAACTCCGGCAAGAATTGCCGGACCTCAACCTAGAAAAGGAGAAACACCATGGCTATCAATGACATCAGTTTGACAGCAGGAATGCGCAGCAACCTGACCTCTCTTCAGCAGACCGCGCAACTACTCGACAGGACTCAGTACAGGCTTTCCACCGGCAAAAAGGTGAACAGCGCCATCGACAACCCGACTGCTTTTTTTGCAGCGAAGTCACTGAATTCGCGTGCCTCCATCATCGATGGATTGAAGGACGCGATGGGGCAGGCAATCCAGACAGTTACCGCTGCTGATAAAGGCATCACGGCGATCAGCTCTCTCATAGAACAGGCAAAAGGTGTCGCTCAGCAGGCAGCCGCCGCGCAGGCAGTCGACAGTATGACGATTACCCTGGCAAGTGTTGCTGCTCTGGATACCGTTACTGTAGGAGGAGTTACCTTTACAGCCACTGACAGCTCAACCCCTGGTTCCAATGAGTTCTACCAGGGCGGAACTGACGCAGAAGATGCGGCAGCTCTTGCAGAAGTGATCAACGACAACACAACGCTGACAGGCCTGGGATATAGCGCGTCCGTCAATGGCAGCGTTGTGACTATTTCCAGAACAGATTATAGCGTTACCTCAACAGACGTTACAACTTCCAATAGTACGAGACTGGCAGCAGCCTCCGATGATGCAACGGCTGAACTGGATTCTCTGGTTACACAATACAACACAATCAGGGCCCAGATCGACACGCTCGCGGCTGACTCAGGGTATAAGGGGAAGAATCTCCTCAGTGGTTCGACAGGCAGTGGACTTCTCACCGTAAAGTTTGAAGGTAAGCACTCCCTCGATGTTGTAGGCTTCGATGCCTCTTCCTCTGGCCTAAATATCACCGAGGCGGATTGGAACACAGGTCAGGCCTCTACAGCTGCCGCAGCCATCAGCAGCGACAGTGATTTGCTCGATACTGCATTGTCGACGTTGCGTACAAACGCAGCGGCCTTCTCGGCCAATCTGAGCATCATCACGACCCGACAGGAATTTTCCACAGACATGGTGAACACACTCACCCAGGGAGCCGATAAACTGACTCTGGCCGATACGAACGAGGAAGGTGCCAACATGCTGATGCTGCAGACACGGCAGTCCCTCGGCACCACGGCACTGAGCCTCTCGGCGCAGGCCGCGCAGTCGGTTCTGAGACTGTTTGGTTAAAGGATAGAACAGGGTAGGGACCGGGAGTGAGGATGTCCTTCCTCCCGGGCTCCTCGGGTGGTTCAGCCATGAACATCAAGAGCATAGCGCCAACTCCGATCTCGCCGGTAATCCTGCGGACAGCTGATGGGAGTAATGCCAGGGCCGATGTGTGGACGGGGGCTTACTCCGAGCGATCAACCTGTGTCCCGTCTGGGTCGTCGGCTTCCACCAGTGCCGCCCAGAGTTCGACTGTCCAAAGACAGGCACTGATCAATCGCATCGACTACATCAAAGAGCAACTCGACAAAGTGTTGGTGGATTTCCCTCCCTTTTTTCCGCCTGGCACTTACCAGAGAGTCGATCTGATCAAGGGGATACGAAACATACAGGCTGAAATCGAGAAGTCTGCATTTGCAGGTGCCATGAAGAAAGATACCTCTTCCTGGAAACTGACGGAGGATGCGACGGACCATGAGATTTCTGCGGCCCTGGATAAGTTGTTCGGCTTCAGGGATGAAATGGCGGAAAGCATCTCCGGGGGTTTTAGGAATCTTGAGCCGGGGAGCATGTTGAATATCAAGGTCTGATAGGTCTTCCGGACAGAGAGGCAAAAAATGCCGTTGAAAATAACCCTGAAGCCGCACGAGCGCCTGATCATCGGCGGTGCTGTGATAGCGAACGGCAGTGCGGCGACCCACATCACCGTCGAGAACAATGTTCCGATTCTGCGACAGAAAGACATCATGAGTTTCAAGAGCGCCGACTCGCCCTGTCGCAGGATCTATTTTGCGATTCAACTCATGTACGTGGATGGCAAGGACCTCCCTGAGCAGCACCGCATCTATTGGGAACTGATCAATGATGTCATTGAGGCTGCACCGAGTACTGAGGGTCTCATTGCCGAAATCAGCGATCTTGTGCTGAAAAAGGAATACTACCGCGCGCTCAAGCTGACGAAGAGACTCATGGAATACGAACGGGAGGCGACGAAGCATGTCCGCAAAGCAGATCGAAGCGTATACAGCTGTCCAGAAGATGAACATGTCAGGCCGGGAAATAGAGGCTTCCGCACTCACCCGAACGGCGATGATACTCGAGGAATGCCGGGACAACTGGGATGCGCCGGGTCAGGAACAGATACTTAGCGCTGCGCTTCGAAGGAACCAGGTGCTTTGGAGTATATTCCAGGCTGAACTTACAGATCCAGACAACCCCCTGCCGAAAGAGCTGAAGGAAAACATCCTGAGCTTGAGTCTTTTTATTGACAAGAGGACCCTCGAAATAATGGCTTTCCCTTCACCTGAAAAACTTTCCGCCATCATCAACATCAATTTGAACTTGGCTGCCGGACTGAGAGGGGAGCCGTAAGAATATTGAGGCGCATTCCATGTCACCGTGCAGACTTATCTTATCACGCGATAGAAGCCCATAAGTGTCAACTTTGTTCACGCTCAGGCTCGTAAGCATTCAGCCAGTCACTTCTCAACAAGTTCAGGTAACGGCAGTTTTGTAGGTCGGGTTTCCATACCCGACACCCCGGCGCAGGAGCTGTTGGGATTGGAATCCCGACCTGCTCATTGAGAAACTGCCTCAGCTACTGACACACGCCGTCACCCCTGCGTGCTTTTAGCGGGTCGAGAAATCCAAAGATATCTGCATTCCCTTTAGGAGCGAGCATGCGGAAATAGCTTTCGAGCCTCGCCACATGGAAAACCCTTCACACTATCTTAGAGAACCCACTGTATTCGTCCTTCGAAACATCCATGGAATTGCCATTCACGTCAACTCCCTTGAACTTGAACAGAATGTGAGAAAGGTCAATGGTTGCATTACCTGAAGAGTTTTGAACGATGGAAAAAGTGACTGTGGCGGTTGCGATATCGGGACGATAGACGACGCTGAGAGGCATCGGCGCAATGCTGACTTCCGTCGCAGGAATCTTGATGCCCCAATTGTATAGCCCACCCGTGCTCATGCTGTTTGATCTGCCGATGCTCCAATTGGATATGTTTTGAACGGAGGCGGGGTCCATCTCCCTGTCGAAAACGAAATTGACGTTGAAAGTTTTCCTTGCGAGCGGAGTTGCAAGTGATGCATTGAGAGAGGACACGAGTGTCCCCGGCTTCGATGCGAGAT
>JAAYUJ010000371.1 GCA_012517775.1 Deltaproteobacteria bacterium | reverse complement strand
TGCCGGGCATGAAAATCAGATCCGCAGGTGCTTGCTCAACGAGTAGGTCGGGTTTCCATACCCGAGATCCGGCTGCAAACGCTGTCGGCATTGGAAGCCCGGCTTAGGAAGCAGTTGTGACCGGGACTCGTTGAGGAGTTATGTCGATAGGAACCAGGAAATCTCAAATTATTAATATGTTGTGTCAGTGGATGCAGATTGTGCCGGCAAATGGATGAGGAGTTGTGAGGTCGAATCGAGGATCAGAAAAAAGGAAGGTCCTCCTGGTGGCCCTGGGCGGGAACGCTTTGATCCGCAAGGGACAGGCCGGCAAGGTGGAAGAACAGTTCGAAAACCTGAAAAGGCCACTGAGCCAGATCGCCCGACTTTCCGAGGAGTACCGGATTATCATCACTCACGGGAACGGCCCCCAGGTGGGAAATCTCCTCCTCCAGCAGGAGTGTTGCGATGCTGTCCCGAGACTCCCGCTGGAGATTCTCGTGGCCCAGACCCAGGGCCAGATCGGCTACATGATCGAATCGACCCTGGATAACGAATTGATGGCCCTTGGACTGGATGGAAAGCAGCTCTTTGTTACTCTCCTCAGCTATGTGGTCGTGGATGACAAGGATCCCGGCTTTCTGAATCCTTCCAAACCCATCGGGCCGGTCTTCCCTGAAGACGTCGCCCAAAAGCTGCCTTACCCGACGGTGAAGACCGGCAAGGGATACAGAAGGGTTGTTGCCTCTCCCAGGCCTCTCACCATTGTGGAGAAAAGGGAGATCAAGAGGCTCATCGATGCGGGATTCATTGTCATTGCCTGCGGTGGAGGGGGGATTCCGGTCATCAGGGAAAGCAGAAGCTTCCATGGAGTGGATGCGGTCATCGACAAGGATCTGGCCAGTGCAAAGCTTGCCGAGGAAGTCGGCGTGGATGTCTTTGTAATGGCGACGGACGTGGAAGGGGTTGCCATATCTTACGGAACTGGAGAGGAGCGATTTCTGGACAGAGTGAGCATCCATGAGGCGAGGTATTATTTGGAAAAGGGGGAATTTCCTCCAGGCTCCATGGGCCCCAAGGTGGAGGCGGCGATTCAATTTGTGGAAAGATGCCGGAAAAGAGCCGTCATCGCCTCCATCGACGCCATTGAAATGGCCGTCCACGGGAACGCCGGAACGGAATTCACTCTTTAGATCTTCCCATCCAGGGGCATCGCTTCTTGTGACTCAATGAGTCACGCTGCGATCGCTTTGCAGGTCGAGTTTTCATATCCGACACCCCGGCGCGAAGTCTGTCGGGATTGGAATCCCGACCTACTTACTCATTGAGAGAGTATCGCTTCTTCAGTCCCCTTTCCAGAGTCACCACGAAATCCTGGACGTTGGTCAGAATGGAACGGGCTGTCAGGGATCCTCGATTGGCCAGCTTGTGGCCGGCGAATTCGGACATGTCCACGCTGTAGAAATAGACAGGCCTGACGGTGCCGTCGGTCATCACCCGGTAGGATGCCAGGAGGTTTCCCGTGGCGATGGAGTGCAGCTGGGTGGCCATGGCAATCACGGTAGTGGCCCTGCACGCCAGCCGGCGCATTGCATCCTGAGCCGCATAGGCGTCGGCAATGACTTCCGGCAGCGGTCCGTCGTCCCTGATGGAGCCGGCCAGAACATAGGGAATGCCCTTTTCGATGATGGCTTTCATGATGCCGTTCTGAATGCATCCCTCCTCAACAGCCTTCTGAATGGATCCAACCCCTCGAATCGTATTGATGGCATCCAGGTGTTTGTAATGGCCGAGGGGCGCGTAGCGCTTGGAGTAGATCTCCTGCCCCAGGGCCGTTCCCGAAATGCTTCCCTCGAGATCGTGAACACTCAGAGCATTGCCGGCCGTCAGGGCGTGGACGAATCCTCCCCGAATAATCCCTGTAAAGGCTTCCCGCGCATCGTAGTCGAAAGCAACGGCAGGCCCCAGGACCCAGAGAACAAACCCGTTTCGCCGTTCATGGGCCAGGAGCTCGTAAAGCTCGTCATAGTCGATACTGAAGGATGTCTCCCTTGAGATCACGGTCCTGAAGGCGAACTTCTCCCGTACATCTTCCCGGGGAGTAACGAAGGCGTCCGTGTGGACGTAGATCCCGTCTTCACCATTCTCCCGGCGGCCGAGAGCTACCGAATCGCCTCTTTTTAAACGGCGGAATTCCTTGACACTCAAACTGCCGTCCGATTCAAGAACCACGACGCAATCCATCCGGGAACCACGGAGCAAACGCCATTCTCCCTTTTTGATTTGCAGATACTCCGGGTAAATGGAGGTAGCATGGAACCCCTCCGGAGCAACGCCGGGCACGGTCACTTCCTCGAATCGAACCACGGGTGACTCCACAAAGGGCTGTACCGAAAAATCGGGAGTCTGGTACCTGGGGAGAGAGAAGGGCATACGGCATCTCCTTGATTCTCACGGCATCATTTTGCCTGCCGGTACGTAAGGGCCTCCATTCAACGACTGCTCCCATAACATACTGACTCGAGAGGATCAGCGCACATTACCGTGAAGATTATCCAGCTCGGCGATTGCCTTCTAGATGAAGCTCTGGCGATTGCGGACTTCTTCTGAAATGCTGTGCGAAGCTGGGTGAGTCGAATGTTCAGGTGTTGCATGACATGAAACCGGCCGAACACCACCTCCGTCTGGGGCAATCTGCTTCGTGCGTCTTGATGACAGCATTCCCACATGTCTGTCAAAAAAAACGATGGGACTTCTGTTCAGCAATTCCCGTCTCTCTCGAAAGAAGCTTTGGAACACAGGTAAAAATCTGAGTCTTCGTATACATCTATATGACCGCTGTACCGGCACCTCGGCGAAAGAATTTTGCCAAGGGACCCGCTTTACAGCGGGACATCCCGAACACTATCTGCTAATAGGAAGGTCCAGCATACGGCTGAGTCAGAGAGTCCTGAGAAAAGGATGTTTCCAGTGGCAGCAACGAAACTGACGCCGAATACAGGAATCCAGCTCCTTGGAAACGCGCCCTAAGGTCTCCCGCTGCCAATCCCCAACTGTCTTGATGTCTCGGCATCGATAGCGCCGGCCATGGGCGGCAATACGTTATTTGTCTTTTTTGCTGTCCAACAACCATCTTTGGTCTTTGTGGTAGATTTCATAGTTCCCTCCAGAACACGGCGTCCACCACTGAGTTTTCCGGTGTATACCGGCTGGGAACCGTTGCTGAACTTGAGCGATACTGTAGTACCACTCTTTGCCCATTTTCCATAATAGCCGTCGGCAGTATTGAATGTGCGATTAGGGTAAATATACAATTTTGTAGTGCTGGTTGTGCCGTCACAATACCAATCATACTCCAGGATCCATACTCCAGGAATATCAATACAGTCCTTGGCGTCTGAGCAATCATCGGCACACGCCAAGAAAATGGAGTCGCAGTTATAAGAGGTTAAACCATAAATCTGGGTACAACGGTCATGGTTCAGGCAGTCCTGCGTATACTTAGTCCCGTTGCACAGCCCTCTACAACCTGTGCCACACCTTCCGCTGCAGGTTTTGCCGCCGACAAGGACCCTCTCACATTTTGTCTCGAAAAAGGGATTTGGGTAGCATGCTGTCCGTTTATAGCCGATCTTTCCGCATATGCTGTTGATGTCCTCAGAGTGCTGGGACCCTGACTGCGCGTCAAGACAAGTCGATTGCTGACTCGAATCCATATTCTCCAAGAGCGCTCGTTCTCGGGTCCGGTCTATGATCTCCCTGCTTACGGTCTTTTCTCCGATAGTGATTGTCGACGAATCCATTGCTACATTCAGTGGCATGCCAGCTGGCCAGGAAGCCAGGAAATTCAGCAGACACACCAGCCGTCTATGGAACGGTGCATCGTTTGTGAATCGCGACTCCAACAGGGCAGCCAATTTGCCCACAGCCGCCTTTTCGCTCTTCGCAATAGAACGGGTGGATCCACGCCGAAAATCACCCGTGACACGCAGGTACTCGTCGCCCTTGACCAGTGCTAGAATATAGTCATCAAATTGGATTCGTATACTCAACGTGTCGTTCTGAATATCTGCACCAAAAAAGATGATCACTTGCTTTCCTCCAGTGTCTTCAAGATATCCGCTGAGTGAATTCGCAGACTCAGACGACAGATGAAGACCCGCGAAACTCTGTCCCAAAATGCCAAAAACGAGCACCAATGCGAACAAACCACAACATAATGCTCTTCTCATACTCTCCATCCTCCATCTAATATGAGTTTCAATGCGCAGCGTGGAGCGGCGCGCTGAACAAGTTGTCTACATGCAGAATCTTCCGAAAGCGCCCTTTCCGCTTCTTGATCCAATTCAACCTGATGAGGCTTGTTCACGTCAGCCAAAGAGCGTGTGCCATCATCCCGTCGTTCCATATGAACCTGTAAATTCTTTTCCCAGACATGGATCGGGCTGGTGAACCGAACAATTGAGAAAAGAGCGAATCGTTGATCGTCGCGGCGGCAATCAGAAGGGGCGGCTGCGTAGTCTCTCAATA
>JAAYUJ010000370.1 GCA_012517775.1 Deltaproteobacteria bacterium | reverse complement strand
TATCGATGGGAGCCCGGTGATCGATATCAAGCCATACGTGAAGGACTTCTACCCCCAGCAGGAGGTGTTGATCCCCGAATGGATGCAACGGATCGTGGCAGAAGTCAGGAAAGACCTCCTGTGAAAGAGTTTATTGCCTGGGATTTCGCCGCAAGGGACGTCCAGGCTCACCTCTCGCGCATCACCCCACCTCGCCGGGTTCCCGCCTCCGCACAAATGATCGTCAGTCGGCTGCTCGATTCTTGTGATGGCCCGCTGCTTATCGGCTCATTGTTGCTGAAGACCTTCGGCCAAACGCCCGCCGAAAGATGACACTCTTTGGGCACAATCATCCGATTTTCGAATTTCCTGTGTGGATCAGGAAGCACACCGGATTTCTCCACGGCGTATTCTATGATTTGCGATCACGTGGAAGGGGGCAGAGGGGTATTCCAAATCGGGGGTCCTGGGGTTTCTTTTCAGACTGATAATGCCGACTAAAGGGACAAGACCTGCTGAAGCGCTTTGCCGATGGAATCGAGTGACTCCTGGTCTATCACCTCAATCCAGTCGGTGAGACGGGTCTTGTCCACCGCCCGTAATTGGTCGCAGACAGCCAGGGCATTCTTCCCCATGCATGAAACCTTCACGGTGATTGGCGGGTGCGGTGGGCTGCCGGATGAAGACAGCGGGACAACCAGAACTGTTCTTCTAGCTTGATTGATAGGGGTGGCCGCCACCAAAACACAAGGTCGTATCTTCTTGATTTCAGAACCTTGCTTTGGGTCAAGATTGATCCACCAAACGCTGCCCCTCTGAAGCCTGTTGGGTTCCATTATTCGATTCCATCACCCAAAGTCACATCCCATTCCCTCATCTCAGCGCCGAGCTCTTCATCCTGCTCCACTGCCAGAGCTGCTTGATAAAGCTCTTGCTCTCTTTTCTTGAGTTCGTCTTCCAGCAGCTTGGCAATCAACCTGCTCCGCTGCCTCGGCGGGATTGTGGCCGTCATTCAAGAATACAAAGAATCAGGGATTGAAACCAGCACCTTCATCGAAATGCCTCCAAATCAAATTCAGATATAATATATCCAATATCCAGACTGGATTCAGGACCGAGCAAGCAAGAATAATCCCAACGGGGTAGTCGGTTAGCTCCTCTTCAACTATTGCCCTACTGGTAATCAGGAAAAGGCAAAGTGACTCTTCCGCCGTCGTGTTCGGCAAACCTACTACGATCCGCACTGGGAGCCGGTTTATGTAGAATTGAGTCAGTCAGCCAGCACAGTTTGTGAGTGAGCGATACCATGATGAGCTCAGGAGGAGCTGATTGACTACCCCCTTTAATCTCAAAATGGTATCGTCGCCGACCAATCCCGATGAGAAGATCGTTTTCGAGACTTCGACAGTTCCTGAGGGCTATTCGATGACTGAGATCACACAAAGAATTATGACATTTTTTGAATGGCGTTTCCCTCATCCATTGCACCTCCCGTACAAGGCTCAGCCATCGCATCGCAGCCCCCTTGATCAGGCCGGTCTTCTCTTGACTACCATGCATGTCATTTTACAAGGCCAGCAGAGCACGTAAGGGGTCATGCCCTCAGTGGTCAACCGTCTTTGAGAGGAACCGTAACGGACTAGCAAGCAGAATTAAGCCAGGAACGCCTGATCATATAACCCTCGGGTGGATTGCTCAACTGCCGAGATTATTAGACTTGAGGAAAGCCTCCACCGTATTGAAAGCATTCAGGAACAGAGGGCTCCCAGAGAAGGATAGAGGACTCACCGGCCCGATGGTCATGAAGGAATACTGCCTGCTCTTCATATCGAACGCCGAGTGTGGGTCACGGAAGAGCTGGTAGAGATCCAGCGCCGTCCCTGATGACCCCACCAACTGTCGAAGCGACTGAAACTCCTGGCCCAGCCCCAACCCGAATCCGAAAAAGAAAATGCGGAGTTGCTGCAGAATCTCGGGGTGCAGGCTCGAGAGCGTCTGGCTGATGAAAAGCCAGCCGAGGCCATACTTCCGGGTGGTCCTCGCGGCATCAATCAGAACGGATCGGACGCCTCGCGCCGCATCGTTGTCTCCGGTAAGCTCACGAGGAGCCAGTCGGTGAGCCTCGTCGATAACGACCAGGGCGTTAAGACTCTGATTGTCTTTATAGAAATACTCCGCCATTTGGGCCAGCCCGTCGAGGAGACGCTTGATCACGAGGGACTGGATCTTGTCGTTCCAGAAAAGACCATGAGCTTGTTCCTTCGAAAGATCAATGACCAGGATGGGTCGGTGGGTTCGCTTGGACCCGTCGGCGTTGTCAAGATTGAGCAGCCAGCTCAGTGCCTTGTTGATGCTCCTGGCCCCGGTTCGATCTTCACGAAACAGCTCGGCAACAGGGCTCCAGTGCTCCTGGAAGAACTCCTCCCGATCGGCCTCTTTCAGTGTAGTATCAAAACGGGCACGCGGCGCTTCGCTGCGGTAAAAGACCTTTTGAACTTTGGCATCCTCGAGAATGGCCCAGGCTGCGTCAAAATTCTTCCGCATGTGTACGTCGACGAGCTTGGTTTTCTGCTTCTGGAGCTTGTCCGAAAGGATGCCGCACGCCAGCTCTCGGTTTTCTCCTCTGGGGATGGTCAGCCGCTCAAAGAACTGCGATTCAAACAATATCTGCTCGAACAGCTCCCAACGATCCAGGACCAGATTGCGCACGGTCAGGACAACAGGCTGCTTGCCCAACTTCCTGGCGACGGACCCGACGGGCAGCGGGAATTCCCCGGCGGGACCGACCTGACTCATGTCACGGGCAAACTCGCCCTGAGGGTCGATCACCAGCAAGGCCATCTGTGGATATCGGGCATAGGCCAGGAGGATCATCTTGGCCAGGACCGACTTCCCGGAGCCGGTTTTGCCGAAAATCCCCAGATGGTAGGCCTCACCGGCCCCATCCTTGCCTCGCCCGAAATGTTTGAACCAGAGGGGAAGCTTGGGCTTGGAGCCATACACATGACCCAGGTAAAAGATCTGATCTCGGTAAGGATGGAGGAGTTCATCCAGTGCTTCGTCCGTCACGAGGTGGATAGGCGTCCCCGTCGAAGGCACGGTACCCAGAATGCTCGGTTCGTATCCGATCGCTCCGCCCTCTCGGAAGACCGCGCTGATGACCATCTGTCCGAGGTGGGTATCCTGCCGCTCACTGACGGCATCCACCCGGCCCCGCTGACGGATGAGGCTTCGCATGGTTGGGTCTTCGTGCCAGATGTTGCGCAGCTGGATTTCGGTGATCTGGCCGAGGGCGTAATGGGGGCTCGCATCCTGGGAAAACCGGAAGAGTGCGAGCTCGCCGACGAGCTTACGGGTTACGGCTGAGCCCAGAATATCCAGGGAAAGTTGCGAAGTGGAGGATGGCGAACCCACGACCCCAAGTCTTTCCGTGACATCCACGATCTTGTCGAGCTCACGCGACGGCATCCTTTACCTCCCTGAGTCGCTGCGATACCCGTGCATTGCGAAAAAAACCTCACCGATGTTCCCGGTATATTTCTCGGAAATGCGCTGCGTCGTGACCTGGCGAAACGCCGGAAGAGCACGGGCAAGCGCCTTGACCGTGCGGTCGGCCAGGTAGATGGGGTAGGGCTCGAGCATCGATGCGGTTGCACATTGATGCTTAAGCCCTTGAACAACGGTTGCGAGGCGGTGGGTATTCCGAGCGATGCTTTCGGCCACCTCCACCCGCAGGGCGGGCAGCCAATCGTGGGGTTTGTAATAAAACACATGGACGCGGCAAAGGGCATCAATCGCATCGCCGGCGAGCGCTTCGATTTCGGCCCTGACCGCTTCAGGCAACCGTGCGGCATTGATGTGCCATTGCTGCCCCGGCTGCTCGAGGAGCCGGGGCTTCGTCAGTTCACCCGGGTCGAGCAACAATGTCAACATGCCGCGGTCATCAAACCCTTCCGGCCATCCAACCTCTTTCCCGATCTCCCGGCGGGTGCTGTATTTGGGAAGAGCGGCATACTGCTTGTCGGAGCGCTCGCTTCGGACAATGGCTCGGTAGGCCTCCAGGTATCGCAGGCTGCGGTCGATGAGCTCGATTGAACATCGAAGCCGGCTGGTCTCCGGTGCCTTGTTGAGTCCCTGGTTGAAGTAGATGACCGGCAGTGTGAGGGTGCCGTCCAGCATCACCAGGTCGTGCGGCGCGGTCGTGGCAAGACAAAGCTCCTCCCCCAGCATCAACGTCCGCAACACGGTGGCTGTGTCCTCGAGATGCGGCTCCGCCGCCAGAAAGGTCCGATGGTGAGGCTGCTCCCAGTGGCGCTTCTCCGACGGTGGCGTGAGCCCCTCGACGGCGACGGCCGCGGCGGCTGCCAGATCTGTGGTCAGGAGGCGCTCGATGGCATAGGATCCATCGGCCGCGCAGGTCGTGGGCAGAGGAGGGTAGCCGAGCGTCGA
Organism: Deltaproteobacteria bacterium; assembly: GCA_012517775.1. Classification (GTDB taxonomy): domain Bacteria; phylum Desulfobacterota; class Syntrophobacteria; order Syntrophobacterales; family Syntrophobacteraceae; genus JAAYUJ01. The sequence goes on along the minus strand of JAAYUJ010000370.1, from coordinate 1,047 downwards.
TTCTGAAGTCACAATCCCCGACTGCAGAAAACGCTTCCGAAGGGTCTCGCGATCTTTCCTGAATTTCTGGAAATCGGCAAGAAGCCCCTCGGCGACGGCCTCGCTCTGGCTGAGAACCTCTTCCACGAGGGCGGCCGGAAGATCCGCAAACGGTGTCTGATCACCGGTCATGCCGGACTCCATCTTTTCGGGGCCATAGTCGATACTGCTCGCTGCGGTAATCCCGGTAGGCCGGCTTCCGCTCCGCCCGCCCGAAGAGCCAACGTTCCTTGAACACCTTCGAAAGCTCCGAGACGGGCCAGTCATGAAAACCTGGCTCTTCGACTTCACCCCTCAAGAAGTGGAGGACATCATGCCCCAGAGGCGCCGCGAAGATCTCCCGCCTTATTCCATGGTAGATAAGATTTGCGGAAAGACCGATTTGCGAGAGACATTTTCGGACGACTTCCCGCTTGTTTCTATATCCGCTTCCCCAGGCCGCCTGCTTTGCAGTGGGTGTGCAGTGTTTCTCGACGTAGGTCCTCATGTCGGCATACACGCCGTTTGAAAAGTGGAACTCACCCGACCCTTGCGTAAACCCCAGGCTGGTCCAATACTGTTGACCCTTGATGCGTATTCGGTTGTAAATGGAAGAGCGGCCGAGGGCCGAGGTGGTGGTCACCAGCACCAGGTGAGGAGGCCGGGTTTCCTGCCTGATCCGGGAAGGCTTCCCCCCGTATTTCTTCTGGAATGCGGCCCGTACCTCATTGCTGCAAACGAGCATCGCCACGAGTTTCCCGCCCAAGAGCATGGAATACGGTGGCACAGCGCCGAGGACATAGGCGTCCATGACGTGGTACAGGTTGCGCGCCTTGTTTTCCTTGTCCCATCCAATCCAGCGATCACGCGCCTGTATGGCGTAGACCGGATCTCCCAAGCCGAACAACCCAATCAGTTTGTCATTGCTCTCATCGATCACGAGAAAACGGAGCCTTCGCCCGTAGCCGGCCGAAACGGGAATGCTCCAGTGCAGACAGGCATAGCGGAAAAGCAGCTCTTGCTCGGACT
>JAAYUJ010000041.1 GCA_012517775.1 Deltaproteobacteria bacterium | reverse complement strand
TCTCCAGATCCTATTCGTTCCGAGACTTCGGTCTGAAGATGGTTTTCGTGCCAGCTCCAATCGAGATCCCCAGGCGGCGGATGGGCCTCACCACATCATGGCGGAATACATCCCGATTCAACAGATGGCTTCCGTTCAGCACAAGGCCCGCTATATGACCATCGACTTGATGAGAAGATACAAGGCCATCACGGGCCTCATGTTCCAGCGGGAAAGGTCAGGAATTGCCACGGTGTGTTTGAACCCTTCAAATTGATGAACAGGAGATCGAAATGTCTAAGCTGCTTTTGAGACACATGAATTCCGGTCAAAAAGGAGTCATCTGTCAGGTATCTGCCCACGGGGAGCTTGGCCGCAGAATCCGAGACATGGGACTGGTGCCTGGGACGCTTCTTGAAGTCCAGGGAAGAGCGCCCCTAAGGGACCCCGTTGCCATTCAGCTCAAGGATTTCACCCTGACCCTCCGGAACAACGAGGCAGACTACATCACCGTAGAGGAGGTCGGCGACTGATGAGGCAGGAATCTCTCATTGCCGTGGCAGGCAATCCCAATTCCGGAAAGACGACCCTTTTCAACGCCATCACGGGGGCGCGGCAGCACGTGGGCAACTATCCCGGCGTCACGGTGGAAAAGAAAGAGGGATATCATCAACACAACGGACAGAGTCTTCATCTGGTGGACCTCCCCGGCATCTACTCCCTGACGGCTTATTCCCTGGACGAGCGTATAGCCAGGGACTTTCTGGTTTCGGAGCGTCCCCGCGTGGTGATCAATATCGTCGACGCTTCCAATCTGGAGAGGAACCTGTATCTCACTGTTCAGTTCCTCGAACTGGGGGTACCCCTGGTCCTCGCTCTGAACATGATGGATGAAGCCAAGGCCAGAGGCATTGACATCGATTCGGAGGAACTGGGTAACCTGCTGCGGATTCCCGTCATCCAGACGGTGGCAAGGGTGGGTAAGGGAACGGATGAACTGGTCCGGGCGGTGGCGAAGGCATCCGCCGAGGAGCATTCCTGGCTGCCGCTGAGGCTTTCCTACGGACCCGACGTGGACCCTGTGCTCGACACCCTGGAGAAAGCCATTGAAGATGCAGGTCTTCTGACGGATCTATATCCCCCTCGCTGGACCGCTCTCAAAATGGTGGAAGGGGACGAAGCCATTGTGGAGAAAGCCTCTCAGCAAGACAGGGGGCTGGTCAACCGGCTGCTCCAGCATATTGAGGACTTGACGGCCCATGTCAAATCGACGCTTGACGCCTACCCGGAGGCATTGATCGCGGACTATCGCTACGGCTTCATCCGCGCACTTCTCAAAGAACGCGTTATCCGGCGAAGTGACACAGAAGGCAGGCTGAACCTGTCGAACCGGCTCGACCAGGTGCTCACAAACAGCTTCCTCGGCCCACTCCTGATGCTGACGATCATCTACGGAATGTATGCCTTCACGTTTACCCTGAGCGAGTTCCCCGTGGGTCTTTTCGAATCCGGCATTGAAAAACTTGGAGAAGCGGCCAAATTCATGATTCCCGATGGCATGCTCCAGTCTCTCATCGTCTCAGGCGTCATCGACGGCGTCGGAGGGGTGATCGGCTTTGTCCCGATCATCACCTTCATGTTCCTGGCCATCACCTTTCTCGAAGACACGGGTTATCTGGCCCGCGCCGCCTACATGCTCGATCGTGTCTTTCGTCTGTTCGGGCTACACGGCAATTCCTTCATGCCGTTCATCGTCTCGGGCGGGATAGCCGGCGGGTGTGCGGTGCCGGGAGTCATGGCCGCCAGGACATTGAGCAACTCACGGGAGAGGCTCGCCACCATCCTGACCGTGCCGTTCATGAACTGCGGCGCCAAGCTGCCGGTCTTCGCCCTCCTTGTCGGAGCGTTTTTTCAACAGAGCCAGGCATGGATGATGTTCCTCATCACCTGCATTTCATGGGGCGGGGCTCTCCTTGTGGCCAGAGTGCTGCGGGGCACGATTCTCCGGGGACCGAGCACCCCCTTTCTGTTGGAGCTGCCACCCTACCGCCTGCCCACTTTCAGGGGACTGCTCATTCACACGTGGGAGCGCATCTGGCTTTATCTCAAGAAGGCGGGCACCATCATCCTGCTCATTTCCATCCTGCTGTGGACGATGATGACTTTCCCGCAACTCTCCGACGAGGCAAAGGAACCCTTCGAAACCCGTCGGTCGACCATTCTCTCGGGGCTGCCTGCGGACCAGCGGGCTCTGGTGGAAAGCGAGCCGGCGGAGGATGATTCCGAGGCCCTCCGCGAGATCAGGGACACCCTGAAAGAAGTGGATGCCGAGGAGGCACAGCTCGCTCTCAGTTCGAGCCTGGCCGGGCAAATTGGAAAGTCTATCGAGCCCGTGAGCCGACTCTGCGGATTTGACTGGCGAATCAATGTGGCCCTTCTCGGTGGATTCGCGGCCAAGGAGGTGATCGTCTCGACCCTCGGGACAGCCCTTTCAATGGGCGAAACGGACCCGGAGGAGACCTCATCTCTGAGTGATCGCCTGAGCTCGGATCCTTACTGGAGTCCCCTCTTGGCTTTTTCGTTGATCGTTTTCAGCATCTTCTACGCGCCCTGTTTCGTAACAGTGGTGTGCCTTGTCAGGGAAACGGGGAGTTGGAAATGGGGCATCTTCTCCATGATATTCAATACCATCTTTTCTTTCGTCATGGCTTCATTGGTGTACCAAGCTGGGCAATTTTTCGCTGTAAGCATTTGAAGTTGCGGTCGGAATAGCCAGGGAAGCCGGTTTTACGCCTGCCAAAAGGCCACGGGTCTTTCTTGGCAAGACCGTGATTCTAAAGGCGGCTGACCCAGCCATATCCTGCCGGATAGATCGTAATCTTGTGGACCACTTGGAGGATATGCCAGTACCTGCTCAATAAGTGGGTCGGGATTCCAATCCCAACAGCCATTGCGCCATGCTGTCGCGCAGGGAAACCCGACCTGCAGAACGGTCGTCACGCGCAGATTTTGAGACGCTACATATCACCACTCAATCGGAAGTGTCAGGAGATGCAGACATGTGTATCATGGTGATCAGTTCAGTGGAAAGACTCCCGGCAATTCTTCAAAAGCTGACCAGGATTGACATCTCGCACATCTACTTTCACAACACGGATGCACGGGAAATCGGCGTGCCCTTCGTGTCCCTGGTGCCCTTCACAAACCTTCTCGTCTGCGAAGACGCCATGTTGGACGCCGACGACTTCAGGACCGGCATGCTCCTCCGCGAGGCGAACAAAATGAATATTCCGGTGGTCACCGACTCGAATTTGGGCAACGCATCAGCCCCTTGAGGACAGACCATCTTTTGACGGGAGCTGATCCTGTTCCGAGAAGTCCTTTGGTTCGCTGCTCGTAGGTCGGGATTCTTATTCCGACGAACGCATGTCGGGTATGGAAATCCGACCTAAAAAGCGACTTTTCATCGTTTTGAGTGCCCCTGAAGAGGCATGAGGAACCGCCATGAATCAACGAAGACAGGATCTGCTGACGACCATCAACCGCAGAATGGCCGTCTTGCAGCAGGAGATAGACCGTTGCCGCGGGCTCATCGAATGCGTGCTGGCCGAAGACATGAATGCCAGTGCACTGATGGATGTGCAGGCGCGCTTATCCCTCGATCATGACGACCTGGCTCTCAAGAGGCTGGTGAGAGAAGCCATCGAGGTGTTGGATGAGAGCAGGAAGGCATTCAAGTCCAAGAAGCTTGAAATGCTGCGCAAAAGACTCACCGAAGCATTGGCTGAGTCATGATTAATCCATATGTTCAGGAGGTTGACTTTTATGAGTACCGGTCAATTCGAGATTGAATACAGGAAGAGCAGAGGCAATCTACACGTTTATCCGAGGGGCCATCTGAATGAAGAATCCGTCCAGAAGCTCCTGGAAGTGATTCACAGTCAGTATGACGGACAAGGATTGGTGTTTATCGATACGAACCACCTCGGTGGCCATGATCCCGTAAGCATCAATACCTTCAAGACGCTCATCGAATCCTCCCATACGATCCCGCCGGCACGGGTGGTACTTAAGGGGGCGAAGGGGCTGGATTTCGCTCCTGAGGGAAGCCGTGTTCTCATTGCCCATGGGAAGGGATGTTGCGCGGGGAACGGGAATTGCGCACGGTACGCCTGTCACTCCGGCCAATGCGAGAAGGAATCATCCGGGTCATCCTCAGGTGAAGCCAGCGCCGACACCCATGTCGGGAGAACCTGATTGACCTTGCTGTTTCCGGTGTCCGCAAATCTATACGATGATCTGGAAATCCAACATTTCCATCCGACCGTATGCAACAGGCCTTTTAATTCCAGAACGAGGGGAAAGCACGGGCATGGCACAGCGGGACATATTCGAACACTCATAGTCTCGCCGTTCTTTGGGGCTTATGGAGGAATCGCGAGATCCATCGTGGCACACAAAACAAAGGAGGAAGGTTTCATGTGGATGAGGATGGGGCTGTTGATGATTGTGTATCTGCTCTCAATGGGGAGTGCATGGGCTGGAGGGGAACTGCAGGGAGATGAAGACCGGCTGGGGCAAGCGGCAGTGGTATCGGCATGGGGCCATTCCCGGCAGGACAAGCTCTGTCAATCGACTCTTGTTCTGGCGAAGGTGGAAGGCGGCGGCGAAGAGGGGGAAGTCTCCGGGGCCAGTGAGTCTGAACCCGCTGAGGAGAAGAAATACTGCTGGGAGAAGTACGGGTTTGAGATCCATGGCAGCGCGGTGGGCTTCGGCCAGGGAGGGACATTCGGGTCCATCGAGTGGGAGAGAATAGGCGATTCTTCCGCGGGGGGGATCGCCTTCGACCTTGAAATCGGCTACACGCCGCCCGTCCCTTTTCTGGAGAACGGCAAATTTTTTATACATGCCCATGCGGGAGAGGGGAAAGGATCCGACGTGAACATGGCGGACGGCCTGTTTGCAAATCTTAACACCATCGCGGACAACAGCGTGGACCTGCAGTTGCCGAAGGACAAGGCTTTCTGGCTCCAGGAGGCCTACTACGAGCACAGCTTCTGCGGGGGAAAGCTCGTCTTTGTCGTGGGCAAGACGGAGACCGTCGGTTTCGTCGATGACAACGCGTTTGCCAATGATGCCAATGTCCAGTTCGTAGGAAAGGCCCTCGTCAACAATCCCGTTCTTGACAGCGAAAACGAGTTCGCACCACTGATGGCAGCCACTTTCTCCCCTCTGGAATCTGTCTCCTTCTCCGCCCTGGCTGTTTCGTCCAGCCGCCCCAACATGGAGGAAGACCTTCAGAAAACCGTTTACAGTCGCGTCTTCGACGAACCGATGGTTGCGGCCCAATTGCGGTTTTCTCCAAAATTCGGAGACTTGCAGGGCAACTATCGAGTGTATTTCTTTGATGCCATGTACGACCACTCGAACTCGGCAGGCGATTTCAGCAAAGACGGCTGGGGAGTGGGGGTGAGCTTCGACCAGCAGGTGACCCAATGCCTTGGCCTTTTCGCAAGGCTGGCCTACAGCGACAGGGATGCATACGACGTGGACTGGTTCTGGTCTGCTGGAGCCAATCTCAAGGGTCTCATC
>JAAYUJ010000369.1 GCA_012517775.1 Deltaproteobacteria bacterium | reverse complement strand
TAGGAACGTTCCATCCGATAATAGTCTTGTTCTCTTCTCTCCTTCTCCTGTCTCTTTTCACCTTTGATGATCAAGGTCTCATCAGAGAGCTCCAGCTCCACATCCTTCTCATCCACTCCGGGCAGTTCGACGGAGATCGTATACTCCTTCTCGTTGGCTGCAATATCCAGGTTGGGTTTGAGCCACTCAGTCTGTGCCAGAGCTGCAGCCTCCCTGCCGAAACCCAGGGAGGGAAAACCGGACCCGCGGAAGAAATTGTCGAAGAGCCGGTCGATATCCTGGTGAAATTGGGCGATGGGACTTGCATCGCGAGAGTGACCGTAGCGCTGAACGGGGAGCGCTGCGGGGTGATGCTCCTCTTCCTTTTTGAACCAGTTCCATGGTGCAAGCTTTTTCAAGTCCATGACATGAGCCTCCTGTAAGTTGATCTCAGGTTCCTCAACTCACCTTTCGACCCCACCTCCGTCGCTGCCACCTGGGCTGGGCCCTGAAGTATCGGGCTTCCGGCCTGCCGCCCTGGTGGGCAGGAGAAAGCAGGGCGGACGCCGAAGCGATCCCGTAAACGAATTACGGCTAGTACATGTCGTCCATCCCGCCGTGGGGCATGGGTGGAGCAGGCTCCTTCTTCTTGGGTTTTTCGGCGACCATGGCTTCGGTGGTGAGCATCAGGGCGGCGACGCTGGCAGCATTTTGCAGGGCGAAGCGCACCACCTTGGTCGGATCGATGACCCCCGCCTCAACCAAGTCTCCGTAAGTCTCCGTCTCGGCATTGAAGCCGAAAGCACCGTTTTCGTTCCTGACGCGCTCCACCACGACGGAACCCTCCAAGCCTGCATTGATGGCAATCTGGCGCACGGGCTCCTCCAGCGCTCGTTTCACGATATTGAGCCCAAAGACCTCTTCGCCCGAAGCCTCAACCTTGTCCAGAGAAGGGATGCAGCGAAGGAGGGCCACCCCGCCGCCGGGCACGATCCCTTCCTCGACGGCCGCGCGGGTCGCGTTGAGCGCATCTTCGACGCGGGCTTTTCTCTCCTTCATCTCCACTTCCGTAGCCGCTCCGACTTTTATCACGGCAACGCCGCCGACAATCTTGGCGAGGCGCTCCTGGAGCTTTTCCCGGTCGTAGTTACTCGTGGTCTCCTCGATCTGGGTTCGAATCTGTTTAATACGGCCTTCGATAGCTTCCCTGCTGCCGGCGCCGTCCACCAGGGTGGTGTTGTCTTTGTCCACTCTGACGGTCTTGCACTGACCGAGGTCCTTCAAGGTCACGTTTTCCAGCTTGATCCCAAGGTCTTCGGAAATGAGCTGCCCACCGGTGAGAATCGCAATGTCCTGCAGCATGGCCTTGCGGCGATCACCGAAACCGGGAGCTTTGACGGCACACACTTTCAAGGTCCCCCGCAGTTTGTTCACGACGAGAGTCGCCAAGGCTTCGCCCTCCACATCTTCGGCGATGATGAGGAGCGGTTTGGCCATCTTTGCAATCTGTTCCAGCAGTGGAAGCAGGTCCTTCATACCGCTTATCTTCTTCTCATAAAGAAGTATGTACGGCTCCTCGATCACCACTTCCATCCGTTCCGGATCGGTTACGAAATAGGGCGAGATGTAACCGCGGTCGAACTGCATGCCTTCGACCACCTCGAGGGTCGTCTCCATGCTCTTGGCTTCCTCGACCGTGATCACGCCTTCCTTCCCGACCTTGCTCATGGCTTCGGCAATAATGTTCCCGATGGTCGCATCGTTGTTGGCGCTGATGGTCCCGACCTGGGCTATTTCCTTCTGATCCTTGGTCGGCTTGCTGATATTCTTCAGTTCCGCAACGGAGGCTTCCACAGCCTTTTCAATGCCGCGTTTAAGGGCCATGGGGTTGTGCCCTGCGGCAACCAGCTTTGAACCCTCGCGGTAGATGGCCTGAGCCAGAATGGTTGCGGTCGTCGTCCCGTCACCGGCCACGTCCGAGGTCTTGCTCGCCACCTCCTTGACCATCTGGGCACCCATGTTTTCAAACTTGTCGGCAAGTTCGATCTCTTTTGCTACGGTGACCCCGTCCTTGGTGACGAGAGGTGAGCCAAAGCTCTTTTGAATGAGCACATTGCGGCCTTTAGGTCCCAGGGTAACCTTGACCGCATCGGCGAGAATGCTGACGCCGTTGATGATTCTGTCCCTGGCTTCGGAAGAGTATTTGATTTCCTTTGCAGCCATTTTTTTCATGCCTCCTTATTTCTTGGCCCGTTTCTTAGCGTAGCCCCTACTCCACGATGGCCAGCACATCATCTTCACGCATGATGAGCAACTCTTCGCCTTCGACCTTGATATCCGTTCCCGCATATTTGCTGAAAAGGATGCGGTCACCCACTTTGACATCGAGGGGACTTCGTGTGCCATTGTCCCGAAACTTACCGTCCCCTGCCGCCATAACTTTGCCCTGTTGGGGTCTTTCTTTGGCGGTGTCGGGAATAATGATGCCTCCCGCGGTTTTCTGCTCCTCTTCCAACCGTTTGACCACAATCCGATCGTGCGACGGCTCAAGCTTCATACTATCACTCCTTCAGGCAGTGAGTCATACCACGATGCTTTTTTGGTTTTGGATTGAGTCGAAAGCTTCGACCTAACCAATTCTGGCACTCTTTTGAAGCGAGTGCTGACAAGTATTTGGATAATCCGATAGCGCAAGTTGTCAATAGGGGTGTTCCAAGAATTTTCTCTGCGCTTTCACGGCAGAAAGTATGTTGAAAATTGAACGGTTAAAGCCTTTCCGGGGATTGTCTTTGAGCTCCTGTTGCAGGTTGGCTGGAATCGTCGCCGCACTGCGGGGCGCCGCCGCCATTCGAGTTTTGCTTGAAGCTCTTGGAGGGCATGAAACTGATAGGTTTATTTCACTCACAGGTCGGGAGCGCATTTGCCTTTAGGAAATGGCAAAGAGAACTCCGGAAAGACAAACCCATGGCTGAGATCAGCAGCTCAGCAATGATCTTCAGGTAAGGGTCGATTCAAGAGAGCCTCTTGCAGAATTCATGTATTCCGTCATCCCGGCGAAAGCCGGGGTCCAGAAACTGACGAAAATTTTGGATTCCGGCTTGCGCCGGAATGACGCACGGGGACTTTTGCCAGGGGCTCAAGACACAAGAAATATGGGAGATAGATTCAGGCACCACGTCCAAAGAGATAAAACATCAAGAAAATCGCTCGCAAGCGCTGCCGACCTAAACCTGGGAGTCCAGTTCCCATGGGAAGCAGACTTTCTTTACCCCGACGCTGTGGATGATGCCGCGAAGATAGGCATCATTTTCATCCAGGTTCTTGGTATGGCCCTGCAAAGCGTCCCGCTTCAGGGCATAGTATTGCATGTCCTCCGAAATTTCAGCAAATCGGCGGGCGGCATGTTCAAGAAGAAAACGAGTCGCATCCCGGGACGGAAAAACCATAAGCAGAGTCCACAAGTGACGCAGGCAGACCCCTTGTGAGTGTACATAGGCGTGATGGCCCTCCGGCGAGTCGATAAACTCGGCAAGTTCGTTAAGGTAGTCTGCTTCAGTCTCACGAATGAGGCGGCAAACCCGACACTGCCCCGGCTTCGGAACAAGTGCCAGGACTGAGTCTGAGGGCACTGAATGCTCTGACATCGCCAGGCGTGATAGGTCCGCCGCCAGTCGTTCCATGAGACGCGGATACCCGACGGAGATGCCTTGAGGTGAGGCCAACGCCTCCAGCTGCCAAGTGTGAAGCGGGCAAACCCCCAGAGAGGACGCGTATGCCTGTTGGGCATCCTCCTGGAACGCCAGCGCATACTGCCAACTTGCCAAGAAGCGGAAAGCGACATCCGCCATTCGGTTGCAAACCGGACAACCCCTGGTGCTGAGATCGCGGCTGAGGTCCGATCCATTCTTTGCCCCAGCCGCCTGCTGTGCCAGCCCCTCCAATCTTTCCTTTTCCGCCCCGGAGGACAGGGCAGGGCTGGGAATCCGGAATAGTGGCCCTGCTGAATGCCCCATCCCGGAGGAAGAGTCCGCCTGGAGCATCGCGGACCGCATTGAAGCGAGTTTTTGCTGGATTCCTGTGAGTGTCTCACGTATCGGCGCTGAGTTCTGAGCGGTCAAGTTCCTGGAGCCGCCATTGTCCGTCACTGCCCTTTGAGAGTTTCTTCCCTTTCAGCGCCTGCACAATGCGTGATTCGCTTTCCGAAGCACGCTTTTCCAGCTCTGAGCCCATGCGGCCCAACGCCTCATGAACGCCGTCCTCCAAACCCTCCTCAACATGCTGCCCACACGCACCCAACAGGCTATATATCTCCACCGTCAGACGTTTTCTGAGAAATGACCTGACCAGAAACACGGGCAGGCACGCTTGCAGCAGCGGCACTCCGGGACTCCAATCGAGGTGCGCGAGGGGCTGCCGCGTCAGTATCCCGCCAACGCGAAGCTCTGAACTCATCTCATCAGTAGAGAGTTCAGCAGCAAACCCTCCCAAGATTTCCGCAGCCGCAACGGGGATCTCGAGCAATTCCTGCTCAACTCCAGCCCATTCCTGGTGCAATATCGTGTGGAGTTCCGTATTGAACTGTTCATACTGAGCCCCAGTCCAAACCTCCAGATTCCGTTTGAATTGTGGGAGGGTCTGCCCAATGTAATCTTGAACGGCCACAAAAGCCAGCTTCCAGGTCGAGTGGGAGAGGCTGTCGTTGAGCTGATCGAGAAGCGTGCGAGTCTGATCATTCAGAAATGAGCCGAGCTCAGACGATATCCGCTCCTTCACCCAGGGAATGAGCCGCTCACGAATATCCAACAGCGAGTTCTCACGGTCCTGCCGCAAGGCTTGAAAGCGCTCCTTCAGGGCTGCGATCTTCTTCTTGGCCTCCTCCTGGGAGATTTCCCCCGCCACTTTGACCAGTCCCAGTGCATGGGACGCCTCGCTTGCCATCCGCAGCGCCTTGTCCAGAACCGAAACCAGGAGCACAGTGCTTTTTTCGTTAGTGAGAAAATCGGACAATGCCTCCTGGAGGGTTTTTACACCGCTGGCCCGGTACTCTTCTTCGTTGCCGGCAAGCCTTGAAGCCAGGGCCGTGGACGAAGAGACGGGGAAGATGCTGATCTCATCAGATCCGATTTGTTGCCGCAAGGTGTTCAGAATGTAATCCAAAACTTCTTGGCGCTCTCCGTCGCCGGTAAGATCGATCTTGTTGACTACAAAGAAGATCTTGCGCACGTATTGTTGGATTCTTTTCAGGAAGTCGGTTTCTGCCCGGGTAAGGGGGGTATCCACGCTCGTCACAAAGATCACGGCATCACTTCGGGGCAGGAAGCCGTAGGTGGTCGCCGTATTGGCATCAATAGCGGAGCCGATACCAGGTGTATCCACAAATTCAAGACCGCAGCGAAGAAACTGCGACGGTAATTCCAGCGAAACCTTTATGACCTTCTTCACGTTTCCTGGATTACCCTTCTCGGTCACGTATTCAGCAAGGCTGGAAACGGGAGCTTCCTCCGGGTACATGACTCCCTCCCTCACGATCGTGAGTCGCTCCCTGGGACCATATTTCAGGACTGTGATGGCCGAGGTGAGCGGTAGGGAGCACCCCCCCCGTTGGCAGCAGGTCCCGTCCAATCATGGCATTCATGAGTGAGCTCTTGCCGCGTTCGAACTGCCCGAGAACCGCCAGCGAAAATCGGTCATCCGCGAGTTGGGCCATCAGTTGCCGACACGCTTCCGCCTCTCTTTCACCGACAGATCCTTTCAGAAATGCCGAGAGATTACGGACCTCGCTAGCAACGGTCTGTTTCGCGCGGGTGTATTCTTTCAGCCTGGAGAGATCAGAAAGAACTTCCGCGGCTGGGTGGGTTTTCTGATTCTCGTTCAACGCATTCATGGGATCTGCCGGATCACGCCTTCTTGATTACCGCTGCAATTTCATTCGTCAATTCGATCAGTTCGGCGACTTTTGGATCGAGATAATCCGAAAGTTCCCCGGGGACGTCTCCGTAGCCCTTTAGATGCTTGCTTGTCACTTCAATCAGGCTTACCCAGAGTATCGAACACTGGCTCCAGATGCGCTGCACTGCACTCCGCGAATTTACCTCAATCTGCAGCCCGTCTCTCAATTCCCGAAGCTTTTCCCGGATCCTTACAACCCGGTTCTTAATCGCTTCGCGTTGGTCGGGCTGCAGCTCATTTTGTTCGCGATAGAATATCGACTTCATCTCTCGTCCCTCGGCCCACTGCTCAAACTCGCACAGGGCCTCATCCAGAATGGCGAGGGTCGTGGTGATTCTGCACTTCTGCCCTTGGCTCAGATCGTGGATCGCGTGGTCCTGCATGCCGGGACTCCGTAAAATAGCCGCCTTGTTGACTATAGACTCAACGCGTGAGAGGGTTCTCGAAGACGGCCCCCCGGCCCAGCTCCGCTTCAATCTCCAGAAGGCGATTGTACTTGGCGATTCGCTCACTGCGGCATGCCGAACCGGTCTTGATCTGGCCGCCTCCCATGGCCACCGCGAAATCCGCCAGGATGGTATCTTCCGTTTCCCCCGACCGATGAGAGACCACATATCCCCACCCCGCCATGCGACACAAACGTATGGCTTCTATGGTCTCCGTCACCGTGCCGATCTGGTTGAGCTTAATCAGTACCGCGTTGGTGGTTTCTTCCCGCAGGCCGCGGGCAATGAAGTCAGTGTTGGTGACGTAGATGTCGTCACCCACGATCTGAATGCTTTTGCCGAGAACCGCCGTGTGCACCCGGAATCCTTCCCAATCGTTTTCATCCAGGCCGTCCTCTATGGAGACGATGGGATATTGCTTGATCCAGGTCTGGTAGAGCTGCGTCATTTCCGCGCTGGTCTTGTTACCCTGACCGGACTTGCTGAGACGGTAGAGGCCGTTTTCATAGAAAGAACTGGCTGCGGGGTCCAGGGCTATCGCTACGTCCTTGCCAGGCACATATCCTGCTGCCTCAATCGCTTCGATGATCAATTCGCAGGCTTCTTCATTGCTCGTCAGATTCGGTGCGAACCCCCCTTCGTCCCCAACACTGGTAGCATACCCTTTCTTTTTCAGAATACCCTTGAGAGCATGGAAGGTTTCGGCGCCGTAGCGCAGTGCTTCGGCAAAGGAGGGAGCTCCGAT
>JAAYUJ010000368.1 GCA_012517775.1 Deltaproteobacteria bacterium | reverse complement strand
GCTTCCGACACACTTTCGGCGCCGACATGGTCAGGGCGGGCGTCTCGCTTCCGGCCCTCATGCGCCTCATGGGCCATTCCCACATCCACACCACCATGAATCATCCCGACTTGCAAACTCCCGCCCAGCTTCAACGCAATCTCCACATTCTTCGCTGGCTAAAAAGGTTGGCCCAAGAGAATCCACCCCTCGTCAACAGGACCCGCCTTGCCGCTCTCATCTGCATGCGGCGACTTCTCAACGATCTGGCTGACAACGGATATCCCGTATCCCATGGGCTCGTTCTTTTCCAGGATTTCCCGTCTCGCGATCTTTATCTTCCCAAACCCCTTTCCCCCGAAGTCGATCAATTCCTCACCAACCAGTTGCGACGGATCGACGACCTCCTCGCAAATGTCCTCGTTTTGATCCGCTTCACGGGCATGCGTGTAAGTGAATGTCTTCGCTTGAACGCGGACTCCATGCGTCATCTGGGCGGAAACCAATGGGCGCTTCATATCCCATTTGAAAAACTCCACAATGAACGATGGGTCCCTATGGACGATGAGGCACAAAAAACCTTCGACCGCATCCTTTCCCAAGCCGGTCCCGCCCCAACCGATACGCCAGATTCGACATCTCCACCGCTACTCCTGCTCCCGAACGGAAGGACCGTTAAGTACTCCAGGATACATCAAGCACTGCAAGATGCGGCTAAACGAGCTGGCTGCCCGCTCGTTCGGCCTCACCAGCTCAGACATGCCTTTGCCACGGCTATGCTCCGCGCCGGCATGAGTCTCCCCGCTATCAAAGAGATCCTCGGCCACCGCGACATTCGAATGACGATGGTCTATGTGCAGGTCACCCAAAAGGACCTCCAATGCGAGTACCACCAGGCACGGCAGAAGATGGCCCTTGTTCATACTCTACCTACACTTCCATGTACCCAGGATGCGCCAACCAATCATGGAATTCCAGGTATCTGCCGTGCAGTCGATGCGGTTCGCCATCAACTGGAAATGTATCGTCGACAGGTCGGTAACGACAGCGTGGAGCGCAAAATCGCCTCTCTCGACAGACGTCTTGCAAGACTCCAGGAAACACTCCTCAGACTCCAATAACCCACAAAAGAATGGTAGGGATTAGCCGGTCAACCCGCTAAAAGTGAACCCTCAAGCACTTTTCACGGTAATTTGCCAAGATCCAAAAACTCAAACGATCCGGGATGCATCACACTTTTCCGCGATGAGCCAAAATATTTACCGTTCGACCTCTTTCACCGGGTAGATGATCATCTCTGTTCTCCTCCTCATTCGACGGTGACACCGTCGGGAGATACCACGCTATTGGGGAGGGAATCTCAGATCCGTGAATGCCCGGGACGGGGGTGGAGTATTGCTGATTAGTGACACTGAGAGTGTGAGATGAGGATGACTTGCTCGTTAGGCAGGTTAGCAATTGGTTGGCATTGACCACACAGTTATTAATTTCAACCTCTCTGATCTGGTGCCTGGGGCGGGAATCGAACCCGCACGCACGCATGGTGCAAGGGATTTTAAGTCCCTTGTGTCTACCTGTTCCACCACCCAGGCACGCCAAGCATGAAGTGATCTCTACCATAGAGTGAAAAATCGTGACAAGAGAATTGAGAACAACAGACACCGTGCGCGAATCGATAAGCGTTCATTCTTGATGAGGGAACTTCCAAAGCGTTACGGAGTCAGAGGGAGGCATGAGCCGATCGGCGCCTTTCTCCTTGACAATCCCATGGGATCTCGACTATACGGGTGGCACATCCGGGATTCATTGGAAACAGACAGGGAGTGTAATCTCTTGAAGGGCTGCACCGGTCTCGCAGTGCACTGCGGATATTCCCGTTATGGTTATCTGAGGCGGTCTGCCCCTGCATCATGAAGCTTTGTGATCCAAAGCCGTGGGCGGACCGCATGCGGGTTTGCCCACGGCTT
>JAAYUJ010000040.1 GCA_012517775.1 Deltaproteobacteria bacterium | reverse complement strand
TTCAGGTCATCTTTCGTGACATCGGGGTAGACAGTCTCTCCGTCAGCCGAAAGGTGCTCAGGGTTCTCAACGCGGCAGGTATCGAACCGGTCGTCTCTGACGACGAGGTCTGTTGCGGTCATGACATGCTCTGGAACGGAAGAACCGAGGTATTTCTGGAACTGGCCAGACGCAATGTCGAGTTGATTCGCCAATCAGGTGCAAAACAGGTTGTTTTGAGCTGTCCCGAAGGTTACCACATTTTCCGTAACTACTATCCCCAATATCTGGGCGAACTTGGGTTCGAAGTCGTCCACTTCTATGATGTCGTGGAGAGACTCCTTGCTGAAGGGCGTATCACGCTGGGTAATGGCGGCGGAGTATACACTTATCATGACCCATGCCGTCTCGGAAGAATGGCCCGGGTTTTCGACAGCCCCAGGGGTATCCTGCGGCAGATCCCCAACGGCGAGCTTGTGGAGATGGAGAGAAACAGGGAGAATGCCCTCTGTTGCGGCACGAGCGGATGGGCGAACTGCTCCATCGGCTCCAAGCAGATCCAGGTGGAACGTCTCAGGGAGGCCAAAGCTACAGGCGCCCATACCCTGGTCACCGCATGTCCCAAATGCCAGATCCACCTGACATGCGCCCTGACCAACATGAACCTGAATCTGAAAATCGTGGATTTGACCACCCTGATTGCAGAGGGTGTCTGAAAGTATCAGCAGGATCAATCCATTGGAACGAGGTGTATGGTGAGCAACGACGTATTGGTCATTGGTGGTGGAATCGCCGGCATTCAGGCTGCGCTGGATCTCGCCGAGATGGGCATCCAGGTGCACATGGTGGAAAGACTGCCCAGCATCGGTGGAAAGATGGCTCAGCTGGACAAGACCTTTCCAACCAACGACTGTGCCATCTGAATTCTCTCGCCCAAGCTGCTGGATGTCGGTCGACATCCACGAATCAACCTCCTGGCTTACAGTGAAGTGGAGCAGGTCGCCGGAGACGTGGGGTCCTTTCAGGTGAAAGTCCGCAAAAAGGCCCGGTACGTCAATGAAAACCTCTGTACCGGCTGTGGTGCCTGTGCGGAAAAGTGTCCCACCATGGTGGTGGATGTGTTCAATGCCGGCCTCGGCAATCGAAAAGCCATATACAAGTATTTTCCCCAGGGCATTCCATCGGTATTCACCATCGATGCGACTGCCTGCCGCCAACTCGGTCAGGGGAAGAAATGCGGTGTCTGTGCCAAGGTCTGTCAGGCCGGAGCCATCGATTACGAACAAAAGGACACGACGGTTGAGCTTGATGTGGGTGCGGTCGTCCTCGCCACCGGCTACGAGGTTTTCGACCCTTCGGTCATTCCCGAATACGGGTACGATCGGATCGCCAACGTGGTGACCGCCCTTGAATTCGAGCGTCTTCTGAGCGCCAGCGGTCCTACGGCGGGTCATCTCGACCGTCCATCGGAACTGGCTCTGGAAAGGGAGATCGAGGAAGCTCAGAAGGAGTTGAAGAAGCTGCAGCGCCAGGTGAGCCAGTTGGAGGAGAAGCACGGAAAGCCCTCCTCCGAGATCGTTCGCCAGTTTCAATCCGGCGGGCTTGGAGAGAGCGAGGATCTCAGGAAATGGGCACTTCTCGCCCAGGATCTATCCGCTCTGGATGGTCGTTTCCAGTCCATGACCCACAGGAAAGCTTCCGCCTCGGCAGCCCGAAAGCTCGCATTCATCCAGTGTGTAGGATCAAGGGATTTTCGCTTCAACCGTTTCTGCTCCTCCTACTGCTGCATGCACTCCGTAAAGGAGGCCATGATTGCTCACGAGCACGACAACGGGGTGAGCTCCTCCATTTTCTGCATGGATCTTCGAGCAGTCGGCCGCGGGTTTGAAGAGTACAAGCTCCGAGGGGGCAAACAGGCGAATATCCGATATGTGCGAGGCAGGGTGGCGGAGATCACGGAGGACGAAGCCCAGAATCCGGTCATCTGGTACGAATCCACCGTCAGTCGGCAGGTTGTGCACGAGACCTTTGATCTGGTGGTTCTCGCCACTGCGTGCGTGCCATCGGCCGGCACATCCGATCTTGCCCGCCTGCTCCGTCTCGAACTGGACGAGAACGGCTTTTTCAAAACGGATCCCCTTGCTCCCCTCAACACGAGCCGGCCGGGTGTTTTCGTTTGCGGTTGCGCTCAGGGGCCCATGGATATTCCTGAGTCCGTGGCGCAGGCCAGCAGCGCGGCTGCCCGCGCGGCCGAAATTGTCGCCCCCGCCAGGCAGGCGGTGGGATAACGCTGTGAGGTGTCAAATTGGCTGAGAAGATTCGCATTGGAGTGTTTGTCTGTGACTGCGGCAGCAACATCGCGGGATACGTGGATGTGAAGGAGCTAGCGGAGTATTCCAGGACGCTGCCCAATGTCGTTTACGTCAAGGAGAATCTCTACACCTGCTCTGAGAGCGGGATCAACGAAATCAAAGCAGCCATCCGGCAACAGAATCTGAACCGGGTCGTAGTCGCATCCTGCACGCCTCGCACCCATGAGCCCCTTTTCCGAGGCACCTGTGAAGAGGCCGGTCTCAACCCTTACCTGTTTGAAATGGTGAACATCCGGGATCAGTGCTCCTGGGTCCATATGCAGGAGCGTGAGGAGGGGACGAACAAGGCGAAGGACCTTATCCGCATGGGAGTGGCCAAGGCGGCGCTCCTGGAGCCCCAGGAATCCATCAAGTCGGAAATGGATCCAAACGCCCTTGTGATGGGGGGTGGTATCAGCGGCATGACCGCTGCCCTAGCCCTGGCCAACCGGGGTTATCAGGTCTTCCTGGTGGAAAAGCAGGCGCAGCTCGGCGGTCTTCTTCTCAAGCTGGATAAGCTGGCTCCCTCCGGTGCGGACGCGGCCGCTTTTGCAGCAAGCCAGGCGGAGCTCGTTCAGAAGCACCCGAAGATTCGCCTCATGACTTCCACCGAAGTCCGGGAGATCAGCGGCTACATAGGCCATTTTAAGGTCACGGCGGCGAGTGGTGGAAATCGGGACCAGTTCGGCGTGGGCGTGATCATCGTGGCAACGGGGGCTCAGGTACTCAAGCCGCACGGCCTGTTCGGCTACAACGGAAAACGAGTGATTACCCAACTTGAGCTCGAGGACCTTTTTCGGAAAGATGCCTTTTCGGCCGGGAACGTGGTCATGATCCAGTGTGCGGGAGCGCGCATCGAGGAGCGCAAGTACTGCTCCCGGATCTGCTGCATGGTGGCCCTCAAGAATGCCATCCAGATCAAGGAGAGGAGTCCCGGCACGGGAGTTCGCATACTTTACCGGGACATACAGGCCTACGGGACGGAAAACGAGGAGATCTACCGGCGTGCAAGGGAAATGGGGGTAATCTTCATCAACTACGATGTGAGCAACCCCCCCAAAGTGGAAGAGGAAAAAGTCACCGTTGCACACCAGTTGCTGGGGAGGGAACTGGATTTGCCGGCCGACCTTGTGGTGCTTTCCACGCCGCTTGTCGCCGGCGAGGACAACGAGGCCATCTCCAAACTGCTCCGTGTTTCCCTTGATGAAAACAAGTTCTTCCTGGAAGGTCATGTGAAGCTCAAACCCCTGGACTTTGCCACGGACGGTGTGTACCTGTGCGGAAACGCCCACTATCCGGCCACGGTGAGGGAGGCGATCTCCCAGGCGCTGGGAGCTGCATCCCGCGCGTCCATCCCCCTTGCCAAGGGGGTCATGACCGTTGAGCCCATCGTCTCCACGTTGGTGGATGAAGATGCCTGCAGGGGATGCGGGCTCTGCGTCGCCCTTTGCCCCTATGGCGCGCTGGAAATCGTCCGGACGGAGAAGGGTCGCAAGGTCAGAGTGATTCCCGTTGCCTGCAAGGGCTGCGGAGTCTGCGCCGCCACCTGTTATCAGCACGCGCTTTCCATCAATTCGTATACCGACGAGCAGATCGGGGAGCAGATCAGCGCGTGTCTCGAAGCACAGGGGTAGATGCGAGACTGTATTAGCCATGGTTCTTCTTTGGACAATAGACTGATAACAGTCAGGGAGGTGGAGAGGATGTCCGATTTCATGCCGAAGATACTGGTCTTCTGCTGTACCTGGTGAGGATACGCTGCGGCTGACTTCGCTGGAGTTTCCAGGATGCAATACACTACGGATGCACGAATCATCCGTATCATGTGTACAGGCCGGGTGGATCCCACCATGATATCCGATGCTTTTCTCAAGGGGGCCGACGGAGTGATGGTCGTGGGCTGCCATTTTGGGGACTGTCACTACATCACCGGCAACTATCAGGGCAAAATCAAGGTCGGAATTGCCGCTCGCGCTCTGGATTATGTGGGATTGAACCCCCGCCGGGTGTTTTTCGGTCAGTGCTCGTCCGCGGAAGGAGAGCGCTTCGTTAAACTGGTCACGGATTTTGACCGGGGCATTCGGGAACTGGGTCCCCTCGGCACCGGTGACCGCCTGCCTCTTCCAGACTTGAAGGAAAAGATCGCGGTGGCTCATACGGCACTGGCAAAAGAGAAGATCCGGTGGGTCGTGGGGAAATTCACCGAATTCACGACCCAGGGGAACAAGTACGGGGAGCGTTTCACCGAACACGAAATGTGGCGGACCCTGGACACCATTGTCATGGACGAGGTCGCAACCCACGAGATCATGAGGGAACTGCGGCGCGGCTCTGCATCGGTGAAGACCCTGGCTTTGCAGCTCAAACTTCCTTCATCCCATGTTCTGAAATACGTGTTGGCATTGCAACGCCGAGGATTTGCAGAGCTCGCCGGTATCGACGGGACTTCACCACTCTACCGGGTTGTCGAGCAAAAGGTCGCTTAGATTTTCACGCTTTCATACTTTCCGGAGGGTGTAACCGTGCCAGGAAAACGCGTGATCATATTTGGGGGTGATCCAGCGGGCCTGACGGCGGCTCTTGAGCAGGCCGAGGCCGGAAATGAGGTCACCCTGATCGAGCCTTCTCCAAGCCTGGGAGGGGGGCGCATTTCTCAGACTCGCATTGTTGCGGAAGATGCGGCGATGGAAGATCCCAACCTGGAAGCCGTGCGGCTCCATCCGAACATCCGGGTCGTCACCAACGCAAGAATCGAAAAGGTGAAGGCTGCCAACGGGTCCTTCCAATTCCGGGTCAGACGAAGAACACCGAGGGTTCATCCGGAGAAATGCAATGACTGTAAGGCGTGCATCCGGGTCTGTCCCATCCACATGTACGATGACTTCAATGAAGGGCTGGGATTTCGGACCGCCATCGACTATTTCAATCCCAAGACGGGGGAGTACAACATATTCAAGGAGGATATGCCTATCTGCCAGGCGACTTGCCCGGCGAATCTGGATATCCGCTCCTACGTGGGGCTCATTGCAGATGGCAAGTACGCTGAATCCCTGGCCAAGATCCGGGAGAGGCTACCGTTTGCTCTGTCCATCGGCAGGGTTTGCCCACACCCCTGCGAGACGGCGTGCAACAGGGGAGTTGTCGATCAGCCCATTTCCATTTGTACCCTCAAACGGTTTGTGGCCGACTGGGAGATGAACAACCAAGTACCTGCTCCTGTCGAGGTGCCCGACAGCTTCCATAAGGAGAGGGTCGCCATCATCGGGGCAGGGCCGGCGGGGCTCACCTGTGGGTATTTTCTGGCCAAGGCCGGATACAAGTCGGTGTGCTTCGAGGCATTGCCGGAACCCGGCGGCATGTTCCGCTACGGGATTCCCGAATACCGACTCCCGACCCCGACTCTGATGCACGAAATCAATTGGATACTCTCCCATGGCGTGGAGCTCCGCTGCAACGTCCGCATCGGCCGTGACGTTTCCTTCGAGGATCTGCGCAAAGATTTCGATGCAGTCTTCATCGGTGTTGGTGCCCACAAGGGG
Organism: Deltaproteobacteria bacterium; assembly: GCA_012517775.1. Taxonomy (GTDB): domain Bacteria; phylum Desulfobacterota; class Syntrophobacteria; order Syntrophobacterales; family Syntrophobacteraceae; genus JAAYUJ01. The sequence goes on along the minus strand of JAAYUJ010000040.1, from coordinate 2,306 downwards.
ATGAAACTTCAGATCAAGGGCGAGGACATGGAAGGTGTCATCGACGGAGTCGATTTTCTCCGGGATGCCAATATGGGAAAGCCCATCAACGCCAGGGGTAAGGTCATCATCATCGGGGGCGGCAATGTGGCCATGGACGCAGCCCGGGTGAGCTGGCGGGAGGGCTTTGACGAGGTCCACATCCTCTACCGGAGGACCAAGAGGGAGATGCCCGCAAGCCCGTGGGAGATCGATGCGGCCGAGCACGAAGGGATCAAGATACAGTACCTCGTGGCTCCCATTGAAGTTCTCGGGGAAAATGGCAGGATGACCGGGCTCAAGTGCCTGCGGATGCAGCTCGGGGAGCCCGATGCCAGCGGGCGGCGCAGGCCGGTGCCCATTGAAGGGTCCGAGTTTGTAGTGGAGGCGGAGACCCTCATTCCCGCCATCGGCCAGCGGCCGGACCTCGCCTTCGTTCCCGAGGGAAGCGATCTCGAGATCACCCGCTGGAGCACCTTTGCCGTGGACCAGGAAACCTTCATGACCAACGTGCCGGGAATCTTCTCCGCCGGTGACGTGGAAACAGGGCCGGACATCGCCATTCGGGCCTGCGCGGGAGGAAGGAAGGCCGCCCTGGGAATCGTCCGCTACCTTGAGGCTAAACGGGGAAGCCGATAGAATGGTCGGAAGCAGGCCTGGAGGGATGGGTCATTCCCATGCGCCGTTAACAGCAGCTGCTGATCACCCCTTTCACCTTTCTGCAACGTTCAGAGGTCGCCATGATGTACGAGAAAAAGGGACGCTATATCGTCGAATTCCAGGACATCCCCAAGGCGCGCCAGCACCAGATCGAAATCGACCTGGAAGAACGGCGGGGAAGCTACAAAGAAGTTGAACTGGGGTTCGATGAGGAAAGGGCCCTGAATGAGGCTAAACGATGCCTGAGCTGCCGCCGATGCCTCGGCTGTGCTTTGTGCTGGGCCGAGTGCAAGCCGGAGGCCATTGACTTCGAAATGGAGGATGAGGTCTTCGAACTGGAAGCCGACAAAGTGATCGTTGCTCCGGGAGTGGAGCGCGACATGGAGAGGATTGACGGGCGATTCGGCTTTGGAAGCAATCTCAATATCATCACGGACCTGCAACTGGAGCGAATGCTCAGCGACACAGGGCCCAGCGCAGGCCTTGTGATCCGGCCGTTGGACGGGGAAATCCCCAGAAGCGTTGCATGGGTCCAGAGCTATGAAGCCGCATCGCCCCAAATGCACCGCGCTGCCCTCTGCCTGGCCGTCAATGAGGCCAGGCTTGTCCGCAGGAAAATCGCCCAGGCGGAAATCCAGATTGTGGGCAGAGACATGGAGACGTTTGTCCACGATCATGATGCGGATCTCCATGATGCAGAAAGGCGTCAGATGCAGGAGGGGGTGGTGGAGTCCGCGGAATCCCTGGAAGACGGTGGTGTCAAACTCACCATTGCCGGTAATGGCACAAAAGAGGAAAAGACTTTCGACCTGGTGGTTCTTATGACCCAGCCCCGCATCTCATGGGACGCTCAGTCCCTGGGAAAAAGTCTGGGGGTGACTCTTGGCTACGCCGCCTTCCTTTCCGGGGAAGACGGGGGGCTCCTCGCCACGGAAAAGGCATCGATTCAGATTTCTCCGATTCAATGAATTCTCTCCTTGAGGCGTCCGGCTTCTGAGGGAGGGCTCTTGATTCTCCATGCGGTCCCCTGCGAAAAGTCTTGACTGCATCCCATGAGTAGGTCGGGACTCCAATTCCGACATCGGATGTCGGTTGAGAACCCGACCTGCGGCTCTCCTTCAGGATCATGCGCATTTCGTACATTATGGGTGCTCCGAAGGGTCATGAGAAAATGCTTGAAGGGGAGCCACCCCGGCATGCGTCAACAGAAATGGGTGTAGGTCTCCTTATTCTTTGCGTGGAGAGGCTTCGCGGGCATGACAGGTGCTGACTGAAGGTGCATCATTCGATGCTCTGTTGAGAGAGTCTCAAGGAGACGATCAGCCTCTTGCAGCCTGTTGCTTCTCGCGGTACGTGCCTGGAGTGTGTCGAGGAAGTCTTCGGTTGGGCAAATATGTAATTCTCGCAAAGGCAGAGGGCAACTTGTCCTGAGTGTCTAACCTCGACAGCCTACGACGTCTTCAGACGTCTTCGCGTGGCCGGGACCGTAGTGAGCATTCATGGCTCTGAGTGCGAGGAGGCCCTGAAGCTGGTGTCATCGATTCCCCCGGAAATGGAGCAGTCTCGGTGCTTCTCACCAACTTGCTCAATCAATCCAGCTTCACCTGTGGCGAGATCATCACCATGTA
>JAAYUJ010000367.1 GCA_012517775.1 Deltaproteobacteria bacterium | reverse complement strand
TCTGGAAGCAATACCCTGAGAGAAGAGCAGGCCGCCATAGCTCACAGACATGAGACCCAGCAGACTGGCATTGAAATCGGGGATGGACCCTTTTCCCACTAGAAGGCCGCTGCCTATGCCAAGGAGAGCATAGCTCCACATAAGAACCACCGTCCAGGCAAAGGCCTGCAGCTTTGATAAGCTGTAAGCGTTAGTACTCCCATCCCGCAAAAGGTTGCCCAAAGTCACCTTCTCACAACTCCCGGCAAGCTTCGCACAGAGAATCACCAGCCCTGCTGCAATCATGAACAGCGGGGACCAGAACCACTTGTCGGGAAGGAGTTCATGGAAGAGAGCAGCTCCCCCCATGAAGACAAGTGGAGCCAGAATCGCCCAGGGCCAATTGGCGAAAAGCGGTGCCATGAGCAGGAAGACAATCGCCGCCGCCAGGAGACCGGCTCTAAAGGTCCCCGAAAGATTGACGAGGTTCACCTTGACCCAATTACCAGCTCGCACGCCGTTCACCTGAACGGTGACGTACATGGTCCTGGAAAGAGAAGCGCTCTTGTCGTTGAGTTTCCCGTTGAGAATCGTCACGATTTCCGCATGCTCTGATGTCTCTGAATTCCTGAGGATCAGGGGTTTGGAGAATTCATTGTACAAATTGAGATCGGGACTCCCTTTGTAGCCAAGGGCCGATTGGAACTTCTTCCCCAGTGTCGTTATCCAGTCATCGCTTTCCGTGCCGCCGAAAACCACGACGACGTTCTTGATGTTGTCCCCAAAGTGCTTGCCGATAATGGTGACGGAATTTCCTGGATACTCTCCCCAGGGTTTCACTTCTATGATTTCAGGCTGTTTCCCAATGCCGGTCAGCATGTCCGGAAAATTGACAGTCTGCGACCACACTCTTTGCCCATCGCCCATCACCAACTCCAAACTTGCATCCCCTCCCTGGAACGTGGAAGGCAGGTCGGCCGCCAGGTATATTGAATCTCTTTCCGTAATCCTTATACCGTCTGGCTCCACCATGAGATTGCGATCGTTCAGGAGAACCGACAGATACCTGATCTGAAAAAGGTAAATGCCTCGGAGCATGAAATCCACTTTGTGGTCTGCCAGCCTGGCATTCTTGAAATCAACATGAATCCTTGGACTTGCAACGCATGTCGATCCGAGAACACCCAAGACCAGAATGCTCAACGGCAGACAACTGCACACTCTCCTCAGTTTCATATGTGACCTCCTTGAGTCCCAGGCAGCGGCGGCAGGAGAATCCCCACCGCCGAATCGAAGGTTCATGAGACAACCGCCGCAGAACATCGAAAGGGATGAAAACGCTCCATTCGATGGTGGATTCCGCGGATTCCTCATCATGCCTTATCCATATGATTAACTGGATACAAAGGAATTCCAGGAGCAGCATGGGATAAAGAACTCGTCGAGTGAACCCGCATCATTCGCCGCATTGGGTGGAGTCGGCGTGCGAGAAGATTGAGCATCAGGCAATATATTAATTTTACGAACAATTCGGAGGAAAGGCAAGAAGAGAGATCCTTTCGCCGGGAGGTCTTTTTCAATCGTTCATCGAAAGGTCAGCACCAGCAGTCAGACCTCTCGATGCGTTCAGGTCTCATCTTCATGCTCTTGGTGCTTTTCGTACCCTTCCTGATGAGATTCGGGTTGGATGCGGCAAACGCCTCACCTGGAAATGCCTTTTGCCTGCAACATCCGTCACTTCCCCTCACCCCTCAAGCGTGTCACCGTCTCTTCCATCGAAGTGGCCCGTTTTCTCCATGCATCCGAGTAGATCCGGCAACTCCTCCTCATGTGTCCGCACCATTGCCGTTCCTGGTCGGGTTGATCCATGAATGTCTCGGTGCTGGAAAACATGACGGCAGCCTGGTTGTAGATCGTAATGATCTGCTTCATGATCTCCGCAATCTCCTGAGCTTCTCTTGAAGTCTCCGGCTCCTTCCCCACCGGCAACCGATCTCTCAGCTTTCGGATATCCCCGTCCATCATTTGCCACCTTTGGAATAAGGGGGTTTCCGGAAGGGTTTCCGCGGCACATATCACAGCCGTGCAAACTAAAAGCGCCAGAAGTCCGAAAGACAGGATCGCTGAACGAAAAACACCGGCCATCGATTATCCTCCTCACTCTTTCAGATCATTCGCCGCAATAGCGGACTCGAAATCTAAAGTGTTCAGAACAGCACTCAGAATAAACCGGATTCCATGGAGAATCGATCTTCTTTTGAGCCGATTCCCTGGATCGGGAAGGACCAAAACGGTATATTTATTGAGAGTACTCTCTCAGCAAGTACGTCGGGATTCCAATC
>JAAYUJ010000366.1 GCA_012517775.1 Deltaproteobacteria bacterium | reverse complement strand
TGAGTCAAATGGTACCTTCCATCAGCGAACACGCCGTAGTCTCCTCCTCCTCCCATGGCCGATGCGAAGCGTGCGGTGTTGGCATAGAAGAGCCAGGAGTCGCTCCAAACCCGCTCAATGAATTCATCAAAGGGGTTGCTGCCTTTGTCGATGCCGGCCGCCACACCCCGTTTCCATATTTCCTCCATGATCCGGGTGCCGGCGAGGACTGTGCGATTGGTCTCCCCAATGGAATTGACGAATCTTATCCAGTGCCCATCCACCCAGCTCTGATGATGGCATGCGAGGCAACTCGCCTGCATTTCCTTTTGGGCTGTGGCGCGCTGCTTCTCATCGTAGAGGAATTGATCGGCGCTTCCCCCGCTGAAATCGGTCGGAAGGGGGAGCCCGTTCTTGTTGCGAATGACGGATGTATCCGGTTCCTTCGGGTGGGAATGGGCGTAGATCAGGCCGAAAATGCGCCAGGGAAGGCGATCCTTCACCTCGTGGCTCCTCTTGACCAGTACCGTCCCTTCGGTGTTCACGAGAAGGCTCATGTGGCATCCTGCGCATGTGGGGGCCGCGAAGTCCTTCCCCACTGTCCAGGGGACGCTGGTGAAATCCCAGTTCTTGTTCATCGCGGAAAAGATATTTCCGTGCTTGCTCGCTTCGTAAACCTTGTTGGCCGGCACGTCGGGCCCCACGTGGCATTCTTTGCATGTGTAGGGCTTTCGCGCCACTTCAATGGAAAAATCATGGCGCGTGTGGCAAGCGGCGCAAGATCCCCTGCTCCCGTCCAGATTGATTCGCCCGACACCCTGGTTGGGCCACCCTGAAATCACCGGGAAGGTCATCTCCCCCATCTCCGTTTCCCGGGTCACAGTCCCCGTCACCGTCAGCTTCGTCCCGTGGCAATAAAGACAGGACTCGGCTTCCGTGAGGGCGTTGGAAGGTTTTGTTATGACTTTTCCTCTTTCAAAAACAGGAGTCTCGTTCACAGCCTGTACGAGCATCCGGTAGACATCGTTGTTCACCAGAATGCCGTGGGCGTGAGCCATGAGGTTCCTATCATATTGCTCCCCTTCCTGTGTATGACAGACGGCACAGTCCTTCGGGCTCACCACCACGTGGATGTCATAGCCATTGTGATCGAAGGTGTCCTGGTGGGACCCGGGGTTGAGGCTGTGGCACTCGGCGCATCCCACCACCACATTCTTGAGGTTGTCGGGAACTGCCTGGCCGGTCACTCTCCTTTCGAGCCCCTCGACGGTGAGGGCTTGGCCGGGAGTCGTGGCACCGTGGCGGCTCTTCTTCCAGCTCTCCACAATGCCGGGGTGAAGGGTTGCATGGCAGCCGAGGCACTCCTCCGTTGCGCCGCTCACGGGGAATTCGCCCCTCACGGCGGTCAGGTTGGAAAAGATGAGAACCGAGGTCAGCGCGATGAAAAAAGAGGCTTTCATGAATTTTACCCCCTGTTTTCCGTTTTCGATGATTCCAGGGACATGCGTGACATCCAGCCGGGCTCCTGAGCCATTTACAGGTGTCCGTCAAGAAAGCGGCTGCATCCAATGCCGACGTTCATGAATCGCAATTCAAAAACCCCGCGAAGACAGCAGATCGAGTTTCCATACCCGACACCGAGGCGTCCGGAACGAAATCCCACCACGAGTCCTTGCAACTTTCCGGTAAATGCGATCAACAGACAGTGATGGAATTAAAACACCTTCCCGATTGGCTTAGCAGAAAAACGGGCGGCTGTCCATAAGCTGAGACTCCGCATGGAAGGAGCGAGAAGGTATTTCTTGGAAGCAGTTGCAAGCGGGGGGGGAATTGTGAAGCACACCCAAAGCACCGTCTATGTCTCTCAGACCATGGAGGGTCGTCTACACCATGCCCATCGTATGTACGACTGACGCAATAAGGGCAAACCGGCCGGATAACAGAACAGAAAAGCTGTCGTCTGAAAAGATATTTCACGCCACACACGATTTTCGACTGTCGGAACAGGGAAGCCCCCTCCGCCGCAGACTCCCTAAATGAGGATGGACGATTTCGTTGTACCCCTCGTAGCGGTGCATTCGAACCCTGTCGTGGAGGTTCTATTGCATCCGGACAACTCCGCCGTCGCGGTTGTCTTCCGGTTCTTCCGCCGGCATGCTTCGCATCGGGATGTTCTGCTGTATGAGTACTTGACAAAGACCTTTCCGCATTCCTTACAGATGGCTTCAACCTTCATGGGATGTTACTCCTCACTGGGCGCGGCTTCCCCCATCGCCTCCCACGGAGGAATCAGACGATGCAGGTGCGGACGAGCCTTCCGACGTAAGCGAAGAAGTTTCTCCTGCCTGATGTGAACCGGTCCACAGAACGTCCGGCACGCCATGGATGGCGTTGCAATAACGGGCAAGAACGAAGAGATAATCCGAGAGGCGGTTTAGATAAACCATAAAGAGTTCGATCTGGGGGCTCTTTTCCTCTTCCGTCATGGAGTTGGCCATGAAGACCGCGTGCCTTTCAGCCCGCCGGCAAACGGTCCTCGCGATATGGGCGAATGCCGCCGACTCATGACCACCGGGCAATATGAACTGATTGAGAGGCGGCAACTTTTCCTGCATGACATCGATGGCCTGTTCCAGCCCCGTGCAAACAGATTCAGGGATTTCCTCAAGAACACAGGCCGATGAGGCATCAGGGGTGGTGGCAAGCCAGGCGCCCATGCACAGGAGATCAGACTGGATTCTCTTGAGTTGCTCGACACTTTCTCTCTCCCCAAGGGGCATCTTGGCGATGACAACACCCAGAATAGAGCTGAGCTCATCCAGATCTCCGTAGGCGTGGAGACGATCATGGCTCTTGAGGACCCTTTCCCCGCTGAAGAGGCTTGTGTAACCTTTATCTCCGGTTCCGGTATAGATTCGCATGACGTGATTCCCTCCACTCTTCCCCGATATAATCCCTGCTGCCCGCTCCACCTGAAAAGCATGCGTGATTGCACATCGTCAGCGTCTTTCCGAGTGAGCTTCCTCATCAGTTTTCCAGGCGAGGGTCAGTTCATTCGCATCATGGACTCGCCCTTTTCTTCCGTTCTATCTCCTCGTCCGCATCTCCCTGGTAGGGAAGGGACTGCCCGGTGACGCAGCAGCACCGGGCAGGAAAGAGGTTAGTGTTTGCGATGAGGAGATGGTGCAAGGCTGACGATTCCAGCCAAAAAAAAATCCTCAGAGCGTTTAGCTCTAAGGATTGCACCCTGTTTCACTTGGTCCTTCAATGAGCCGGCAGGCAATGCCACGTGCCATGGGCTCAACAGCCATCAGGCAGGTCTTCTGACTCACGGATCACCCTATTCTCCGAGCCTTCCCGAAACGTATTCCCGATCAGTGGCTTCCTCGGATTTCGTCCCCGTTTACAGCGGCGAGACCGTTCCCGATTCTAACGGGATTCCCTATTAAACCCTGGCGGTACCTGATGCCATTCAATGTCATACGACTTTGCTTTTATTTCATCTTGGAGACGAGGTCAACAATTCTTTTTGTGCCATTTATGGAGAACATTCTACTGCATACCCCAGGCTGTGTGTTCTCATGACTTAGCATAAGCTTGAGCAAGCAGAGTCGGCCCTGGAATTCCCGGATGTCTCTCTCCACGGAAATGGCAACGGATCAGATTGGGTCATGCCCGGGAAGCTCATCCCCGCAGGATTCAAGCAGGGAAGGGCATCCAATCTTACAGACATGGGTCATCAAAAGGTTACAAGAAATGCGGTCACTTATAGCGAATCCTCAATAAGCCCGGGGGAGGACAACTCTGCAGGTCGGGTTTCCATACCCGACACCATGGGTGCAAAGGCTGCCGGGATTGGAATCCCGACCTACTTATTGAGAAGTTACGGTCCGGAGAATTTATGCTTTGAAATTATTGGAAAATTGGTGGAGGCGGCGGGAGTTGAACCCGCCGTCTGAGCTGTAAACCCAGACTGGGTAATGCTTAAGATTTCATGTCACCACCGACCCACCACCGAGCAGGAAATACCATGTCCCCCTTTTACAACTATCTTGTCCGGCAACCCACCATCGATCTGCGCCAACCAAATGGATTTGTGCCCATTCTTATTAGATTCCCGCTCCTGAAATCTAGTGTAATGGTTGTACCCGTCAGCATTTGGACGAAGGTGGGGTGAGCAACATTGGAGGTGCCAGATTCGCCTTTATATGCTTCCAGCAAACCATTCTATCACGTCTAGACACAGTATTGGAATGTAGTGAGTTGTGACTTTCCAATGTGGCGGTGAGGTCTTGACTGATTTCTGAACATGGAAGGTGTCTGGATACTTTACACCTGGAGCGATGCATGAATTGGTTTTAGGTTGGCCGAGATCGTGATGAAATCTGCCGGGGGTGTTCCACGTACTCGGGACTGCCTCCATCGATAAGGCCTCTAGTTGAGCCTGGTCGAGGTTACGAAGACAGGGGTTTATGTTGACCTTCCGTGGATTGGTGTCGAAATATCTTACAGGTTCATCAGGCGCCGAAGTCGTAAACAGGGATAATTGTCGGGATGCTTTACAGTTCATTACAATGCCGGGCTTTGTTTCACAGACCATCATCAATTAGATGACCAGGCTCTCTCTGGTGCGCATCCGATCTGCCCCCATGGTACAAGGGCTGCCGGTGACGAAGGCACCGTTTTGTAACGGGCTCATCTGGATGATCGACATGAGCATTGGTCTGGGAACGGGTAAGATTCTGACTGTTCTCGCCCTTAACGCTCATCACCATCAACTCAGTCCAGCTGCTCCCGGGCTTCAAGATGTCCATTGCATGGCAGTATCAGTGGCCGATTCCTGGGCGAATTCCACAGGTTACAATTCCACGCTCCTGGGACACTGGAACCTCTGCTGACCTGCATGGAGTTGCTGAGGTCCAGAAAGACTGCTCCTCCTACAAGGTCGAGAGTCCATTTTATGGCTCCCATGAGGCCTCAGACCAGTCCGGCAATTCTGAGAGTGTGCTTCAAGAGACTCGATGTGCAAGACGAAGAGACAAGCAGAGCCCCCTAATTTCATTATTATACGTATCAGATTCTCAACTGTCTTTGCCTGCTCTCTTCACCCACGGTCGCCTTCAAGATCTATTTGCATTTGAAACCGGGGACGCCACAGAGCAGATCGTTTTTCATCCATCTCGTCGTCAGTCATGGTCGCATTTTTTTTCCAATACATGTCGCCACTGGCGGAGGAGGCTACCGCTTTTCTCTCGACCGCAACTTCACAACGGACTTTTGACAAAGGATTTGAATCAACTCAACGATATTTCGCCATCCGAATCAGGGAATATGTACTTCTCGCATATCGTCCGGTAGTGATGGCCATATATCGCGAGGGTGACAGCCAATGATAGCAGCTTTGGCTTGCAGATCAGGGTCCACAGCAGCAGATGCCAGTACTGGAAACGTTCTTTGCCCCAAACACCCAACCAAAAGCCCGATCGGATGATCGCAAAGAACCGCTGTACATCCAGGGGGCTTTTAAATTCAGGCGCCCTGATCTGTCTAAAGAAGGTTCTGACCCGCCGATAGAAGATTTTGGGAGAGTAGATCTGTTTCATAATCGATCGGTATCCATCTAAAAGCCTATCCAGCCCCATTTTAGGGATGATATTCGTCGTCCCATTAACATTATCTCCGGAAAACGCGCTAACGACCCGATTTTCCATTTGGAGTCGGTCAAAAAGCCGAGTCCCCGGAGGGGCCTGGAGAATGCCAACCATTGCGGTCACAATTCCGCTTTTCTGAATGAAGTCGATTTGCCGCTGAAAGGTAGAGTGCGTATCGTTGTCGAAGCCGACAATGAAACCGCCCATTACCTGCAACCCGGCATGGTGGATAATTTTGACATTTTCAAGGAGATCCCGGTTCTTATTCTGCGTTTTGTGACACTCCGTCAGGCATGCCTCATCGGGCGACTCAATTCCGATAAAGACGGTATCGAAGCCGGCTTTGACCATCAGATCCAAAAGCTCCGGGTCATCGGCCAGATCGATGGAAGCTTCCGTAAAAAAGACACATCCCTTTTTGTCTTTTCGCCAGTCGATCAAGGCAGGCAGCAACTCTGCCTTAAGGTATCGTTTATTCCCGATGAAATTGTCGTCAACGAAAAAAATGCTGCCACGCCAACCTGCATCATACAAACGATCCAGCTCCGCGATTACCTGTTGAGACGCTTTCAGACGCGGTCGATGACCAAAAAGAGCCGTCACATTGCAGAATTCGCAGTTGAACGGACATCCTCTCGAAAACTGAATGCTCATAGAGGCATATCGTTTCATGGGTATCAGATCCCAAGAAGGGATAGGGGTGCGATGAAGATCGCAGAAACCGGATGCCCTGTAGACTCTTTTTAGACGGCCGTTTTGCAGGTCCTCAATGAAAGAGGGCACTGTGAGCTCGGCCTCATCGAGGACAAGATGATCGACCTCTTCAAACTCGTCCGGTTCAGCGGTGAAGAACGGTCCACCCGCGATGACTTTTAAGCCCCTGGCCCTGCAACGGGCGATGATTTGCTTCGCCGATTCCTGCTGAACAGCCATGGCGCCGATAAAGACCATATCCGCCCATGAAAGGTCGTTGTCCGTAAGGTCGTTCACATTGACGTCCACGAGGCGCCTGGACCATTCTTCCGGCAACAGGGCTGCGACTGTCAGCAGGCCAAGAGGTGGGAAGGCCGCTTTCTTGCCGATGAAGCTCAATGCGTACCTGAAAGACCAAAACGTATCAGGAAACCTTGGGTAAATGAGTAGAACATTCATGTCACGAGACTCCTCGATCATCTGTAAGCAATAAATTGGTCCCTTTGCATCCGGCTCCATCAGCCAAAACTCTCGGAGAGCGATTTCCTGTCAGTCTCCCCCACACTTAACGAGTCGGTCGACCCGGATATGCCCCCGCCTCCTTCAGGTACCGGTAGTAGTCGCTGTCCGTGGTGAGGATCATCACCGAGTTCTTGTTCTGCCCCTCCTTGTAGGCTTCCAGGGTGCGCGAGAAGGCGTAGAATTCCGGATCGCCCCCATAGGCCTGTCCGTATACCCGAGTAGCCTCGGCGTCGCCTTTCCCCTGGATCTCCTGAACCTGTCGATAGGCGTTGGATCGGATCTGGCGCAACTCCTTCTCCATGGTCCCCAGGATCTCGGCGCTCCGGCCTTCTCCTTCGGAGCGGAACCGGGCAGCGATCCGCTTCCGCTCGGAGATCATCCGGACGTACACCTTCTCCTGGACGCTTTCCACGTAGTTCAGACGCTTGATGCGGACGTCCACCAATTCGATCCCATACTGGGGGATGATCTTCCGGGCTTCTCCCAAGATGGTCCGAGTGATCTCTTCGCGCCCGCGAGCGATCTCCTTCTTCAGTTCCTCCTGCATCTCGGCAGGGACCTCTTCCAGGACCTCTCCTGGAGGAACCTCCCACGACGCACTCCGGACCAGTTCCACGAGTTCGCTGGCTGAGACCTGGTCTCTGACCACTGAATCAATGATATCGTTCAGGCGGGACTGAGCCCCGGCCTCCGTGGCGACGCTCTCCAGAAACTTCCTGGCGTCGGCAATCCGCCAGCGCGCCGT